>CAZZYE010001299.1:0-2335 GCA_964658145.1 uncultured Stigonema sp. | reverse complement strand
AAAAAGATGTATTTCGAGACGCGCTTTTCGCGCTTATATACGGCGTCCTTTTTTTCAATCCCACGGCTTAAGCCGTGGGATGCACTGTTCCCTGTTCCCTGTTCCCTCTGAGAATAAATTAGCACTTGTCTCTGGTGAGTGCTTAATTCTATCCAGCCAAAAATTAGCAGATAAGAGCATTGAGTGCTAAAGTTTATCAGGGTATTAATCTTAATTATTAAAGAGTTTCACTGCTAGAAAAGTGTTAGATACTATTTTTAATAATTTCTTAAAATTTATACTGACAGATTTTAAAGGTGAAATAGCGGCTTTGCTTGCTGCCTGCCTATGGGCTGTAGCATCAGTGGTGTATGCTCGCTTGGGAGAGCGTATCCCGCCATTGCAACTAAACTTGATTAAAGGGATAGTTGCCATTGCCCTCCTTTTGCTCACCATCCTCATCCGTGGCGAACTCTTCCCCACCATCGAATTAATTCCCCTCTGTCTACTCCTGCTTGGTGGCGTTGTGGGCATTGGCTTGGGTGATACAGCCTTCTTTGCCACGATAAATCGCCTCGGGGCACGTCGTGCCTTACTGATGGAAACCCTTGCTCCACCGATGACAGCAATACTAGCACTGATTTTTCTTCAGGAACGGCTAAATGTCAGTGCTTGGTGCGGTATTTTGCTGACCATTCTGGGAGTCGCTTGGGTGGTAACGGAACGAGTTCCCAATACAAGTGATAGTTCCGCAAAGCACCTCTGGCAGGGAATCGGCTTTGGTTTGTTAGCAGCCATCACAAATGCCATCGGGGCTGTCCTTTCTCGTGCAGCATTTGCAAATACTAGCATTAGCCCCTTGTGGGCAACTTTAATCCGATTGAGTGCAGGCGTGTTACTTTTGGTGGTAGGAGCACCCTTTTTAGGGCGACAAAATAGCTTTCAGCTAAAAAGCTTACGATCTGGAAAAGTCATTCTAGCAACTTTCTTTGCAGCCTTTTGTGGCACTTATTTAGGAATCTGGTTGCAACAAACGGCAATTAAATTCACAGAAGCCGGAATTGCTTCAACCCTCTTGCAAACTAGCCCACTGTTTATGATAGCGCTTGCTATTTGCATAGGTGAGACAGTCAGCTTGAGAGCAGTGGCTGGTGTCGTAATTGCGATCGCTGGGATTGCACTACTATTTTACCTTAAGTAGTTTTCCAGTGCCAGATTATTATATTAGATTTTGCTTGAACATCAGATAGCAAAAGAACGAATATTCGCTCTTGAGTAGTCTAGAACTATAGAGGAGACTTTTGTCGCCAAAATATACACTGCCGTTGATGTTTAGAAAGCTTTGTTGCAAGTTTGAGTAAATCCTCCTTTGGAAGGTAAGATTTGACATGAAATGGGAGCCTTCTGGAACTGTAGTCAAAAAATATTGTGAATCTATCTAAAGCTGTAGGTATTTTTCCCCGATGGAAGAGACTAGCAGTGTCAGCAAAAATTACTGTGCCAGAAGATCCTGTGCATGATTTCCAATTTGATGAAGATATAACCTGTTGCATGGTTTGTTCTGGGATGTAGCCACACTTATATCGAAGATCGCGAGCAACTGTTGAGGTTAAAGACTGTGGAATATATTGAAACGGACCAACATCGTCATTCACATCATTTAGATAAACAATAATTTTGAACAGTTTTCGGTCTTCTGTATCTATATGCCACAACCTTGATTTTTGTTGGACTTCATTGGTGATATCTCTACGAAAATACGCACCATGATAGGCTACTGGCAGACCAAGGTAATTCTCAACAATATTGAGTAAACGTTGTTCAAGTCCCCAAAAAAAAATTTCTGGATACTCCATCATTTGCTCGGAGGTAGCATGAACAACATACTCATTTTTGTCTCCAGAAATACTTTTTGGGATCTTTGGCATCAAGCTTTTTGCTGCTTGGAGCATTTGCGCAGTCGAGGGAATCGAGAGTGCGGCGAGTGTAGTCACAACAATTCCTTCACCTTTGATCGCCTTAACCAAACTTAGGTCGCTTGTCGAAAGAACAGGTAGATTCGCTACATGTTCTTTCAGTGCTGCTTGATAAGCAAGATCAGCTAGATTTTGCAAAAATGAAATTTGGTAACCACTTCTCCAGACTTTGTTAAGTACTCGTTTAACAAGTGTCGTCATTTTTCTGAAAATTTCTTTGTATAGGCAACTACATTTTAAGTATATTCACGTGACTTTTGCGAATTATTTGTCTCATTATTAGCAAAATTTACGGAGTATTTACAAAAACTAACTATATGATTTCAGCGCTTTACATATCCTAAAGATTTATAAACGGGAATTGGGAATTGCTAATTGCT
>CAZZYE010001298.1:0-2338 GCA_964658145.1 uncultured Stigonema sp. | reverse complement strand
AACTAACAACTAACCACTAACCACTAACTCTTTCCTTGCTTTGCCCAAATGCGAGTAGGTAATCCCCAAACGTAGATAAAGCCTTCAGCTGCTTTATGGTCAAATTTATCTTCAGCACCATAGGTTGCTAAGTCAGGACTGTAGAGGGAACACTCGGAACTACGCCCAACAATGAAAGCGTTGCCTTTGAAAAGTTTCAACCGCACAGTTCCAGACACTCGTTCTTGTGTTTTTTGAATAAACGCATCCAGTGCAACTTTGAGTGGACTGTACCACAGACCGTTGTAGACAATTTGGCTGTAAGTCTCTTCAATACCACGCTTGTACTGAGTGACATCTGCTGTCAAAGTTAGGCTTTCTAAATCACGGTGTGCCTGAATTAACACCGTCATAGCGGGAGTTTCGTAAATTTCCCGCGATTTGATGCCTACTAAGCGGTTTTCTATCATGTCGATACGTCCGATGCCATGATTCCCAGCCACTAAGTTGAGTTGTTCAATCAGTTCAACTGGGTTTTTAGGTTCACCGTTGATAGTGGTAGGAATGCCTCTAATGAAACCAATTTCAATGTACTCTGGCGAGTTTGGGGTGTCAGCGATCGCCTTTGTCATCAGATAAATTTCTTCTGGTGCTTCAATGGCTGGGTCTTCCAGAATACCTGCTTCAATGCTGCGCCCCAGCAAGTTACGGTCAATGCTGTAGGGACTCGATTTTTTCACAGGCGAAGGTATACCGAACTGTTCACCGTAGGCAATGGTTTGCTCGCGGCTCATCCCCCATTCCCGTGCAGGTGCAAGTATCTTAAGATTTGGGTTAAGGGCAGCAACAGCAACATCAAAGCGAACTTGATCGTTACCTTTGCCAGTGCAACCGTGAGCGATCGCATCAGCGCCGTATTTTTCTGCAGTTTCTACTAATATCTTAGCAATCAGCGGACGAGCTAGGGCAGTTCCCAGAGGATAGCGATTTTCGTACAGGGCGTTTGCTTGAATCGCACTAAAAGCGTAATCTTTGACAAAACTCTGTTTAACATCCGCAACCAAAGATTCACTAGCTCCCGATTTCAGAGCTTTTTCTTGCACTGACTCCAATTCGTCTCCCTGACCTAAATCTGCTGCTAGCGCAATCACCTCGGACACACCCCACTCCTGCTTAAGGTAAGGAATGCATACTGAAGTATCTACTCCGCCAGAATATGCCAGAACAACCTTTTTTGCGCGACCCATTCGTTTCTCCCGTTAGCACAACAAATAATGAGTCACTATTATCTAACTAATTTCTGAGAAAAAATCCACTCATTTGAGATACCTTCCAGCAAACTAACAAACTCGCACACTGTCATTAGTGCAAATGTGTTAAACCTTTTAGGCTAGGACACCGTTATTTTACTAAAAATTTATCATAATTATATAACTTTTCGGCATTCTCTTCAGTAATATTAACATAGTATCATTGATACACAGTATTTCTTATACTAACACTCAGGTGAATTATGCTTTATACACGCATCAAACGGCTCATTCCCGTAGCCTTAACTTTAGTAGGTTTTGGGACCGCTATAGAAAGTGCTACTGCTGCTACTTATGATTTCAGTACTACATACAACACAACAGTCACACTTAATCCCTTCAACCCACAGTTCCCAGATATTGTCAGGGCAACCATCACAGGCGACACTACTGATGCACCTTACGGATTAACGTCATTTGTCAGCAATACTTACGGTAAAACAAACACCGACCCCGCCACATCCATCACCAATACCACTTTTAATTCAGATCCAACCACGTTTGGCTTACAGGGCGAACAAGCACTTTCAGACAGGTATTTCGGCGGTGCTAATGAACTGTTTGGCAAAGCTAGTGACAGCGCTGAAGTTAACCCATTAGCTGGCACAATTCAGGGTGGTGGTACTATAACCATCAATGGTGGAACAGGCATATTTAAAGATGCTACAGGCGAAATTACTTTTACCGAAGCAGACAAACTGGGTGCAGATCCAACTGCTCCCTCCAAGGGACAAGCTGTACTGAATTTCTCCTTGCAAACTCCCGAGAAAGTTCCAGAACCAACAGCCACTACGGCGCTAATTGCCATAGCTATTATTGGAGGTAGTTCCCTGCTGCGTCGTCGTAGAGCTACTGTTGGCTAACAACTGCTGTCCTACAATTTATCTACAGTAGTAGGGTGCGCTCTTGAGTAGCGTAACGCACTATCCCAAATTTTCGGTGCGTTACGTTCCTAACGCACCCTACTTTAATGCAATACGGTTCAGTTAGAGGCCGTCACTCCCTGAAGATCCCCCCAACCCCCCTTAAAAAGGGGGGCTTTTTCCCCC
>CAZZYE010001297.1:0-2341 GCA_964658145.1 uncultured Stigonema sp. | reverse complement strand
TTGCTAATTGCTAACGTAAGTTGCACTCCTTTTATAGTTAGGGCTGGTAATGGTGAAACCAGGAAAGAGCAGCTTGTTTCCCGCGCCCAGGGAACTGGCGTTAGCGCAGCGGTAGCGAGGAACGAGCGTCACCCGAAGGGGTAATGGGGAACGCGGTAATGGTCAGAAAAAACTGAGTCCCTGAGTCCCAATTACCAATTACCTTTTTCCCAATTACCAATTACCGTGCATCATATAAGTCTAACTAGCAACTTGGGTTATTAATTGTTTTTTCCAGTCTTCCATTAGCCGTTTGAATGGATGTTTCTTGACTACTCAGTTGCTGAGTTGCTGTTCAAACAGTTGCTTCACCTGTTCCCAAGCATCGGCTGCAGCTTTAGGATTATAGCTGGCGCGTTGGTCGCAGAAAAATCCGTGGTCAGCTCCATCGTAGCGAAACACACGATGAGGAATTTTGTATTTTTCTAACTCTGCCTCAATCTCATCTATTTGTTCAGTAGGAATGCTGTTGTCTTCTAAGCCAAAGAAGGCGTAAAGAGTGCCCTTAATTTCCGGAGTATGAGTGATGGTGGGAGCACCTTCTCCTAAAGTGCGGATGGCAATGCCAGCACCGTAGAAGGAAGCAGTGGCTTTGATGTCTGGTAGAGTGGCAGCAAGATATGCCACATGACCCCCAAAGCAGAAGCCAATACAGCCAAAACCATCTTTTTTAACGGATGGCAGGGTTTTAAGGTAGTTAATGGCTGTTTGAATATAGCTCAATAACTCCTGCCTAGTGGTTTGCATCGCATAGTTTCTGCCAATTTCAATGTCTTGGGAGGTGTAGCCGGTTTCAAAATTAGGGGCAACTCTTTGGAAGATTGCAGGTGCAATCGCCACATAACCTTCGCGGGCAAGACGTTCTGTAACTTCCCGAATGTGAACGTTGACGCCAAAAACTTCCTGCAATACTACAATTCCTGGATAAGAACCAGCATCTACAGGCGACGCCAAGTAAGCAGGTATTTGTAAATCAGCTTGCGAAAGTTTTACAGTTGTAGTATCGATGGCTCGTGTCATCACAGTTTTTACTAGTGTCGTAGGATTAATAGACATAGCAATGCCAGTACCGCAAGGCTATCTCCAATCAAATTATCAATTACTAGTAGCAAGAGTACTAGAAATTTCTACCAGATTAATTCAATGTATAAATTAAGATATTTGAAAGGTAGCATCTCCAGCTGGTCACATACCGCCAGTAGTACGCAAGAGGAGGAGTGATGATCCAGTTCCGTATTCAACCGGACAGCGAAATTCCCGCATCAGCCCAACTGTTTAATCAAATTCGGTTTGCGATTGCATCTCGGCAATATTCACCTGGTTATAAATTGCCGAGTACCCGGGCACTAGCCATGCAAACTGGGTTGCACCGTAATACTATCAGCAAGGTTTATCGCCAACTAGAGGAAGAAGGATTTGTAGAAAGTCTGGCTGGTTCAGGAATTTACGTCCGCCCCCAAGGTCATGAGGGCGGTAGCAAGTTGCAATCTCCAATTCTTAAACAAGATCCTCAAGCATACAAAGTTGTCCAGCAAGCACTTGACGAACTGCTTTCTCAAGGCTGCTCCCTCAATCAAGCCAGAGAGATATTTTTAGCGGAAATTGATTGGCGCTTGCGTTGTAGTGCAAGGGTGCTGGTGACTGCCCCAGCTCAAGATATCGGTGTTGGGGAAGTCATGGTGTATGAATTGGAAGAATCTCTCAAAACACCAGTACAGTTGGTAACGATCGAAGAATTAGCTGCTGTACTAGATCAAACTTCCTCAGCTACAGTGGTCACAAGCCGATATTTTATTGCGGACGTGGAAGCGATCGCAGCTCCCAAAGCAGTGCGCGTTATTCCTCTTGATATCTACGACTACGCTAAAGAGTTAAGCCTAGCTAAAAACCTACCAAAAGATGCCTGTATTGGCATAGTCAGCCTCAGTCCTGGCATTCTTCGAGGAACAGAAGTGATCCTCCACGGTCTTCGGGGAGATGAACTACTCGTGATGACTTCGCAACCAAAAGATGTTTACAAACTTCAGGCTATAGTCAAGCGGGCGCAAGTGATTTTCTGCACCGAACCCGCAAGCTATTCTGCCGTCCAAGCAGCACTACATGTCGCTCAAGAAGACATTATTCGTCCACCCAAGCTGATTCGCTGCGAAAACTACATTGGTATTCAGTCAATTAACTTGCTGAAACGAGAGCTAGGTTTGGTTTGAATTATGAATGATGAATGATGAATTATGAAATGGAAAACATTGCCCTAATTCATAATTCAGCATTCATCATTCATCAAGAAGGGAACAGGGAACAG
>CAZZYE010001296.1:0-2346 GCA_964658145.1 uncultured Stigonema sp. | reverse complement strand
GTAAATACACAAGCCCATATTCCACATCAGTAAATTCACGTAAAAATCCAAAAATTGCTAAAAAGCTTAATTTATCGAACCGCCAAGACAAGGCAGTGCGGTGAGTCCAGCACCTACGGCGGGAAACCCGCCGTAGGTGACTGGTGAAGCAGCGAGCAGTACGTCCGAGTGTTTCCGGACGTAAGAAACTGCGGCGCATGTTGTCGGTTTTCCCGACAGAGGCGACTGCACCAAGCTTTATGGCGAACCCGTAAGGGTCTTGGGGTTTCACGCCACTCCCCTCAAGTCGGGGAACCCCTTCGGGTGACGCTCGTTCCTCGCTACCGCTTCGAAGATCGCCAGTTGCCTCTGTCGGGAAACCCTCCTTCAGCACTGGTCTCACCGCCCACGGGGGTGGCTCCCCAAGTGGAGCAACTGCCGCGCGCTTGTGCGCTGCTGTATTCGTAGAGTGTGCGTAAGTCCTAACTCTGATAAGTTCTGCATGGTTGAACATTATGTAGCAACAACAATTGCAAACTCCAAATCGCCAAGTCGGATTTTACTACCTACTGTAAGCACAACGGGGGCTGAGGGGTGATTGGCAAGCAGGGGAGTCAGTTGCTGCCCATTGACAAACGTACCATTGCGGCTGTTGAGATCGATAATTTGAAGTTTATTGTTAGCCCACTGGATGACAGCATGGTGACGCGAAATTGTAGCAGGAACGGTTAACTCATAGGTACTCAGATCAATGTCAACAGTAATGTGAGGGAGATGGCTACGCCCAATCAGCGATCGCAACCGATTTAGAGAAAAGGACTCGTTCGCTTTCGGACCGTTGAGCACAAACAGATAAGTTGTCTCAGGGTGAAGTTGAGCTAACCCAGGAATTGGATCGCAACCAAAGCCACCAGCCATCACAAATCTCCCAATTCACGAGATGCTCTCAGCAAGCCTGTTGCTTGATGAGCGGTAAGTTTGCCCGTTTTATAGAGATTATCCAGTTGCTGTGTTACCTCCGCCGCAATGGCTATCTGCCCGGATTTGAGAGCAGCCGCTTGGATGTGGCTGAGTAGTTCCCCAGTTTGTAGAGGATCGTCCACAGATGCCAGTTCTGTGCTGAAGCGATTGATGTCCCAAGAAAGGCGATCGCGATCTACCTCCAGATTAATTTGTTGTGCCTCTCGATAGGAGTCCGTGAATTGCAACGCAGCTTGAGTCGTAACGGTGCCAAAATCTAATGTCTGCAACTGAATTTGTGCAATTGTGTAAGTACCGCTTAGTTGACTTGCGTTCAGGGCAGACAGCGATAATGCCAACAGCACATCTGTTGAGGCATCTGCTCGCAGGTTGTGCATAAGAATTTCCCGATCTGCAGTCTCTCCCAAAGGGAGGTAATGAGGACGAAACTGGCAACAGCTTTTGAGCGTGACTCCAGCCGCTAGGTCTAGTTTGAGGATAACATTTTCAACTGCAACCATTTGTACTGCCTGTAAACGTTCTTGTAGTTGGGTTGCAAGCAGCGTAGGGCGATCGGCATACATAAAGATACCTCGCCCTTTGTCGCTGAGGCTGACTAGAAATGCTGTATTGAAGTCGGCAGCATCCCCCAAGCCTACCGTAGAAAGCGTCATGCCGTCCGCTGCCATCGTCTCGGCTTGCTCAATCAGTGGGCGAAGATCCTCCACAATCTCTCCAGAGTCAGTGGTTGGATGCCCGTCTGTAATGAGAATTCCTACCCTTGCTTTGCCCGACTCTAATGGCAATGCCGACCGAATCCAGTTCATAGCCAAGTCAGTTCTGGTTACTCCTTCAGCTACCAAAGTGTCCAAAATAGTTCGGAGGTTACCTTCGTTGTCATGATGAGGCACAAGAGGAGTCACCCAGTCAGCAAACCCTGCCAGGGATAAGCGATCGCCAAGTCGTAACTGCGCGACTAATTCCTCACAGGCTGCTTTTGCCCGTTCCCACTTTTCTCCCTGCATCGAAGCACTGGTATCTATAGCAACTGCCAATTGCAAAGGTAAAGTTCGGGTGCCTAGACGCGCAGCGGTGAGGAGGTCGCAGTCTTGGCGGTTCCCGTCGATTGCGAACCCCCGTTCCCGTTGGGCTTGTCCTTGGACATCGCCATCGCCCGAAGGTACAATCCGAACTCGTAAAATATGCTCTGAGAGTTGTGAACTGATTTTGGCAGGGCGATCCCAGGCAAGTTGCAAGTCGAACATATCAATTTTAGATTTTAGGATGAAAATCTTTCTTCCCCATTCTTGTAAGGGCGGGGTTACCCCGCCCCTACGGACTATTTCAAGACAGTCACGATGAAAAAATTTTCCCATCAAGCATGAAAATGTCTTTCCCCACTTCCCA
>CAZZYE010001295.1:0-2354 GCA_964658145.1 uncultured Stigonema sp. | reverse complement strand
CCCATTCCCTAATTATTGGCAATTATCACAATGTCCACAACGCCATGCAGCTTCTTTGTCAAAACCAAAGGCGCTTAACAAAAACTGCCAACGGCATTGCTTGGTAGTAAGATACTGAGTCATGTGCTGAGCTGCAACCAATTGCCTTGAAGGCTGGTTTCGCACAGTCTTGACGATGCTGTAATGGAAAGGGTCAAGCCAATTTAATTGACCAGCACTGTGCAGTAGAGAAAGGGCGATCGCACCATCGGCAAATTGTCGCGCTACTGCATCTACTTCCCCCTGTGGTGGGAGTTTTTTCACTAGTTGCTGTGCGGAATGGTGTAGCGATCGCACCCGTTCTTCAAAAAACCGTCGTCTTTGCCGATCCTCTGGATCTAACCATCCCGTAGGTTCACTCACCAACGTCAAGACATCAGCCGGGGTGCCGTCTCGTCCGGCGCGTCCAATTTCCTGTACATACTCAGATAGTAATAATGGTGTATGAAAGTGCAGCACCCACCGGACATCTGGTTTATTTATCCCCATGCCAAAGGCAGAGGTACAGACGACAAAGGGAACTTTTCCACTCAACCAGCTAGCTTCTACAGTCCGGCGTTCCTCTGCTCCGAGTCCCGCGTGATAACTAGCTGTGACAAAACCCACCTCTTGCAACCAGACAGCCAAATTCTCGCTATCTCGCCTAGTACGAACATAAACTAACCCAGTTTGTTTTGGTCTATTTTGAATAAATTTTAATAATTGTTGTTTTCTACCCCGTGGTGTCCAAGCTATACGCACACACGGATTAAGATTAGAACGGTAGGGATTAATATGGAAAATTTCTGGCTGCTCCAATTGTAAAGCTTCTTTGATGATTGTTTGGGCTGTAGGGTCAGCAGTCGCGGTAAAAGCCGCTAGCACTATCTTTGTTCCCGGTGGTTTTGACTTGAGCAACGCAGGTCGCACTGCCCCCAATCTTCGATAAGCTGGTCTAAATGTGTCTCCCCATTGCACTAGACAATGCGCTTCATCTAAAATCAAGCCGTTGATCGCGAGTTGCGGCTGACATAATCTTTCCCACACGGGTACACTCAGTAAAGTTTCTGGCGACAAGTACAGTAATCTCAGTTGCTGTTGTTCCAAAGCTTGCAGGGTTTGTCTCCGCGCTAAGGAGGGCAATTCACTGTGCAAAAGAGCAGCGTTTAAGTTACGAGTACGTAGTTCCTGTACTTGGTTTTCCATCAACGCTACCAAGGGCGAAACTACTAACGTTAATCCAGTTTGTAGTAGTGCCGGAAGTTGAAAGCAAATCGACTTTCCCCCACCTGTAGGCATAATAATTAGCGTGTCTTTTTTCGCCAATAAACTTTGGATGATTTCTCCTTGTGGCGGACGAAAATCTTCATATCCCCAGATTTTTTGAAAGGCAGTGCGCACTTCGTTCCAAGATGTTGTTACCTGATTATTCATAAGCAGTAATAGATATTTGTGGTTCTAAATATCTCTTCTGCTCTCGCTTTATTTGTTCAGGAATCTTGTTAAGATTTCAGTGTTTTCCACTATACTTGCTTTTTGTTGTATTTGCGTTTTCGGCGTATTGACGGTTTGTTTATTATAAAACATGAGCTATAGCAATCCTATCTGAGTTGTGAAGAACACTTTTTTAAATGAACCGCCAAGGCGCCAAGAACGCCAAGGAAAGAAAGAGAGTATTTCAGCTATAGATGATTTTGTAGGGTGGGCAATGCCCACCAAACTCAGCAAAAAGTTGACAACTTCCAGAGCCAACAACTACGCCATCAACTTCTGCAACAAACGCTTTGTAAAACAAATCACGACGAGCCTGTTCGATAAACTGGAGGGTAATATTAAGCCAGTCAGATTCGATAGCGTCATCAGGAACTTCATTATCTCGCCACATCTGGTAAAAATGCTTTGCAATGAGTGAGTCTTCCTGTGGAGTTGCTTCTCTCAGAGTAATATGTTCTTGCATTAGCATCTTTAGGAGCGCTCAATTCAAATACTGTCCAAGTGGTCTTCTACAAGAGCCACTTTTAGGATTTAATATCAGTCTACATTATTATTTAATCGATATTTTATTTTTTAGATGTAAGGTGTAGGCTATGGATTTCGCTATTACGTTAAACAGCAATTCCCCTCTACCACTCCATCAACAGATCTACGACGAACTGCGTCAAGCTATCCTTAAGGGACGCTTATCCCCTGGAGGACGCTAGGACTTACGCATTGACAGAAATAGTAAAGGTCTGCGTTCGGATTTTGACCGCAATTCGTAGACCATATAACCCTTCGGGTTCGCCAGATCCTGAATGAGTGAAACAAGCTGCAAGGGCTGGACTCACCGTAGGGGC
>CAZZYE010001294.1:0-2361 GCA_964658145.1 uncultured Stigonema sp. | reverse complement strand
CTAGTTCGTGTCTATGTTGCGGCCTGAGGTTATACAACCACAAGCCTTACCGTTTGATAGGCGCTAGTTTTCATTTGACACGGATTATCAGCTGAAGACTAAAAGGGTTCATCATCCAAACGCACCACTCAACCGCCCAAGCAAAAAAAACGCTACTTTTTCAAAGTTTTCAGAAAACTCTCAAAATTTGTTCTGTGATCACGAGTATGCACTCATTTTCTTCATTTTCTAGTTTTTTGGGGGTTAAATTTGAACCTTCGTAGTTTTGGGGGCGGTTGGTCGGTGAGTCCTTCTAGGTGGCGCTTAGAAGGTTACAGTAACCTACCAACGCCGCGGACTCCTCCACGCTGCGACATCGTAGGTCTCACCCTCGCATCAGCTCAGTTGAGAGAAAACAAATCATCTCTCCCTGTTCCTTCTTGCGCCGCGGCCTGGCAGTAGCAGCCCGCCCCGGGCCCGCCCCCGCCCCCAAACTCTATTATTAACCATTACCAGTGATTCCACGCTCTATCATCGATCTGGTTTTCAATTCTGGGCGAGCGTGTAATGATTAATTTCATTTCTTCTCTGTTTTCCTTTTCTTCCTTCGAAAGTTGCTTAGTTCATGATGAACGCTGGTAGCGATCAAGCCTATAGCACATTGGAAGCCGTCCCAGGCGGCTACCAGCCGTGTTGGCAAGATAAACCACTCCCGTCCGATGCTGGAAAGCAGGTTGTTCCAGATAATGGCAAGCAGCAAGTAGTGTGTGGTGGGATCGAAGTGGCGGCGAAGGAGTACTACGCCCAAGACACCGGTTGTCTTCATCTCCCTTCCCGAACCTCGAGGAGGAAACGAAGCATATATGGTATCGCGCTTGGATTGATAGTTATTCTAGCTACTGTGCTCGGAGGAATATTTGGGTCCAGACACAAACAAAAACCCTCGATAACTTCTACCACTCCAACAATTCAGCACAATATCGCAGCTGTCTCTTTTGCGTCCAGTTCTATCAACAATACTCGAGTCTACTATCAAGACGATATGGGTCGGATCATAGAAGCTGCAACATCTACAAATAATGCAACCTGGATCAATAACCCAGTTGGTTCTTCTGGAAAGAACTCATCTGCTCTTGCAGCAGCAGTTTCGCGACCTGGATATCTACTCGTAATGTTTATCCCTTCTCCTAAAAGAACCGTTTTGACTGTTTAGCAGGAGATCAGTGTGTTCTATCTTGATTCGAATAACCGCATCCACGATTCCATATATAATTCCTCGACCGACACCTGGAATGCAGGAACGATATCAGCACAAGGCTACAGCACAATGCCGAACTCGAGTTTGTCAGCCATGTACAACCAGTGCCAACTTTGCGCCAATACCACGATCGTCGCTTTCCAGGATAGCAACGGCTTTGTGCAGGTCGCGAATCTCACGAGTAGCGGATGGATTTTGACACAAGTGAATCTCAATCCTCATCTGGGCACGGGACTTGCATTGCAGCCATTCTATCTTGCAGGTTTGGAGGACCAAATCAATCTTTATCATCAAAAATTAGATTTGTACTTGAGTTTGGCAAGCTGGAAGCCAGCTGCAAAGAACAACGGCGGTGAGCGCCCCTCCGCTCCCCCTTCGTCTCTTACTGATATGTAAAAGTTTACGGCTGGTCCGTCAACGAGCAGATCTATTACGCTGTCTCCCCAGGTACACCGATCGCCGCTGCATCGGCTTATTCTAATATCAGCTCGGGCTTCGAGTCCTGGA
Organism: uncultured Stigonema sp.; assembly: GCA_964658145.1. GTDB lineage: Bacteria > Cyanobacteriota > Cyanobacteriia > Cyanobacteriales > Nostocaceae > Stigonema. Next base: position 617 of record CAZZYE010001294.1, on the reverse strand, counting down.
TTGAAGTTCTATCTGTGTCCGATTCAGGTGTTGAAGTCGATACCTGGTCGGGCGAAATCAACGATTGGCTACAACATGATGCGCACCCTTCAGTCATAGCCAATTCAACACATAATAGAACAATTTATGGGAGTGTGGCGGTTACGGCTATTGGGAATGCGTTTGCTGTTGTAACTGAGAATCGGAGTGATACCCTTCAAAATTGGCAGGTTGCGGATGACATGATAGACTGGGGCTTTGTTGGGATTCTCGATATTGGGAGTGCTTGGGGATGAAGGCCAGAGGCTTGTCGAGTTGCATCCTTCACACTGTGCTTGTTTCGGTCCAGGTATGAGATTTATATTAATAAGCCACGAACAAGTCTAAACTATTTTCCAATCTTATTACATTTTTTACACAGATGTGGTCCTAGCAGCAATAAGAGTAAAGATTTGTGCTTGAAGGAGCGAAATTTTGCATCTAACAAAACAATGAACAGCTTTTCAGTCATCACATCGTCCACTCATCTGACAAACCTACCACCATGGCAAGCGATTATGGGGCAATTCTGAACCAGGGTGGATGCCCCTCAACAACACTGCCAGCACATTTGACAACAGCGACATCCATAATGCTGT
>CAZZYE010001293.1:0-2365 GCA_964658145.1 uncultured Stigonema sp. | reverse complement strand
ACAGGAAATTGAGTCATGAGTGTTTCTTCCTATCGCCCCCCCTGAACGGATACTATTCTTTTGTCTCAACTGATAGCAGTTTGGGGGAAGCAAGCTTCAAACCATTTTTGCCACTGACGTTAAATTATAGGGAAAAATCACAGGAAGTTATTGGGCTTTTGGATACGGGAGCGATGGTAAATGTTCTTCCGTATCAAATAGGAGTTGAATTAGGAGCAGTTTGGGAAGAACAAACAACGATGCTTCAATTATCAGGCAACTTAGCTCAGTTTGAAGCACGGGTATTGATTTTATCTGCGACCATCGGACAATTTCCGAGTGTTAGGTTGGTTTTCGCTTGGACGCAGGCTACCCAGATTCCTCTGCTGTTGGGACAAGCAAACTTTTTTATGGAATTTGATGTTTGTTTTTATCGCTCTCAAAAGATATTTGAAGTGACTCCCAAAAAATCATCATAAGGGACTTCTAATAAAAAAATATTCAATTCTGTGGTATTAGGGTAGGAATTGAAACAATCCTTTATGATTTCATCCATCGTGCCCGTACTCCAGAAGAGATTGCCCAAACTTATCCATGCCTCACCTTTACGTACATAATAAAGAAGTGGAACCACCAACAAGTGCCGACGGCTTAGAGTGGAATCACCAACAAGTTAAAGCGCAACAACTTCACCCTTCACCCGCCGTAATTCGCACATCCATTGCGAAGCAACGGTGAGGGTTCATAACACCCAGGCAAGCTTAAACTCGTTTAAATCCTGTCTTAACCTAAAACTCTCATACTGAAAGCTAAGACTCTTTAGGTTTTAGATATGGTTCGACTCAAGGGTTATATATTATTTCTGTGCTTTTCTCTGGCATTGTCTTCGAGCGTACTCCTAGGAAGTATCAATTCTGCTCCCGCTATTAGCTACGTTTCCAAGCTAAATACTCTCAACGGACAACCTCCCATAGTAATCGGTCACCGAGGAGGTGGAACTGGGTATCGTCCAGAACATACGGTAGGAGACTTTGGGGGTGACCTGATTGGTTCTCACAACCTAGGCATTAAATTCGGTGCAGACTACATCGAACCTGACTTGGTAGTGACCAAGGACGGAGTCCTCATCGTTCGCCACGAACCTCTGTTGTCAACTGTGAGCACAGATAGCAATGGCAATATTATGTACGATGCCAACGGTAAGCCTGTTATCCAAGAAGCCACGACAAACGTCGCCGATTTCCCAGAATTTGCTTCACGCCTGACCACCAAAAACCTTGATGGTAGCAATGTTACAGGCTGGTTTGCAGAAGACTTTACTTTGGCTGAGATCAAAAAACTGCGAGCAATTGAGCGCCTTCCCGCTATTCGTCCTAATAATACTCGCTACAATGGTCTGTTCCAAATCCCTACTTTCGACGAAGTGATCAACCTCGCCAGAAAACGCGAAGCGGAAATTGGTCGGAAAATTGGGATCTATCCCGAAACCAAGCACCCCACATACTTTGCTGAAGCAGGCCATTATCTGGATGGCACTCCCATCCACGTCAATATTACCCAACTCCTGATTGATGACCTGGTTGCCAACAACTATACCGATCCCGATCGCATTTTTATCCAATCCTTTGAGGTCTCCAATCTCAAAAACTTAAAAGAGAATATCATGCCAGCTGCTGGGGTCGATCTTCCCATAATTCAGTTAATTGATAGCAGTGGTGCTCCCTATGACTTCGTTTACCACAACGTTCCTCAAACCTACGCCGATCTGATCACTCCTAATGGATTAACACAAGTTCATACTTATGCCACAGGAATTGGTCCTGACAAGCGACTGATTGTGCCAGCCTCTGCAAAATTGGATGATAACGGTCAACCGATTGATATTAATGGGGATGGGCAGATCAGCGATGGCGATAAATTCTTGGGTACGCCAACTTCCCTCATCAATGATGCTCATAAAGCAGGTTTGCTAGTCCATCTCTACACCCTCCGCAGCGATCCATATTTTCTGTCGCCTGACTACCAGGGTCAACCGCTTCGTGAGTATGAGCAGTTTATCGAGCTAGGTATAGATGGTTACTTTACTGACTTTGCCAATGATGGATATGCTGCAAAGCAAAAGGCAATAGCATCATTGAGAGGTAAAGGTCATCGAGGATTTGCCAAGCACTAATCGAGAAGCTGTGATGCGTTGCGCGTACAAAGGCTGCCTACCCAACTCCAGTAACCAGAAGCACTCGCGTTCGGGAACGACATCCATTGAACACAGCCTCAGCTAATAAATAGCCCGCGCCGGCGGGCTTTGTTTGTATAGCACCAGGCTTACAGTTTCTACCAAAGACTCCTAAAATCATAATTCTTCCAATTTTTAATTTTTAATTTTTAA
>CAZZYE010001292.1:0-2366 GCA_964658145.1 uncultured Stigonema sp. | reverse complement strand
CATTCATAACTGTTTGAGTGCGATTTGCTTCTATTGGTGCAGTGGTGGAAACCATCGCCGCCATTAACTGTTCCGGCGCGACTTGGAACGGTAGCCGATGGATATCAGAATTAGGACATAGGGCAATTTCAGCAGACCGTTGCAATTCACTCAGAGTAATGTTACCCAAGCCCAGATCGCCTAATTTGTTGGGTAATCCAATCTCTGCGTAGAACTTCAATAACTGTTGCCGTGCAGCCGCAGCTAGCTGATTGCCTATTACCATCTCTTCTAAACGCAGTTGCACCAAGATTCCATAGGCGACTTTTTCGCCATGAATGCTGCCATGTCCTGAAATTTGTGTTAAAGCATTATGGACGGCATGGGCAGCAACAGTGCGACATTGTGCCCCACCCAGTCCTCCAATGACACCAGCAAGTAAAACGGTGGCGTCTACGACTTCTCGCCAAACCTCGCTACCTGGTTGTTGAAGGGCGACGGCAGATTTTTGGAAGAGGATATCTCGCAGAACTCGCGCTTGTTGCACTGCGGCAATAATTAAGGTTTGTTCCGAGTGTCCGCTACTGACCGAGGCTTCGTACCACTTGGCGATCGCATCTCCAATTCCCGCCACAAGCATACGTTGCGGGGCAGTTTGAATCAAGTCATAGTCAAGTATAAGTAAATCGGGACAGCCAGAGAGCGCCACATCATAGAGAAATGCCCCTTGATCGGAATAGACATTCGACAAGGCAGTCCAAGCAGCACATGTAGCTGCTGAAGTTGGAATTGTCACGACTGGCAACTGTAATTGCTGGGCGAGTAATTTAGCTGTATCCAGTGCTTTACCACCACCTACACCGATAATGACATCCGCTTCATGTTCTTTTGCTGCTGCCCTTAAAGCTTGTAAACTTGCTTCACTACAATCAGGAGCATAAGAAGCAGAGGCACAATGTAATTGTTCTAAAATTGGTTGCAGGCGGGCTTGGGTAACAGCAAGGGTACTTCCTCCCAAAATTAAGGGACGACTTCCCAGACGGGCGATCGCAGGGTAAGCCTCTTTCAAAATTTGGCAGCCACGAATTACTTTTGCTGGGGCTACCGTAAGCACAGATAACGAACTAGAAGTTTGAGTAGACAACTTTTCGGTACATTGATTAGGCATATCACTTAATTAAGTAGCACTTTTATATATTTTGTAAAACTTATTATAAGGTAATTGGCAATGAGTGAGTCTACAGTCCAGGGTTCTATAATTGTTTACGGTTAACTTTGTCGGAAGAAGTTACATTACTTAATATTTTACCTAAAAATCTGATATTTGTATACTAATTTACAAAAAAAATCCTACCATCCTGCTATAAGGTGAATATTTTTCAAAAATTGTTGGACCAAGGTGTATAGGGAGTGGGGAGTAGAGGGAGAAAGCATATTTTCATGCTTGGGATGGGAAAGCAGTTGATCGGGACTGCCTCTGGTAAACTTCAGGAGGCTGAACCTCTGCATGCGTAAGTTTCCAGGCAGTCGCGATGAAAAAATTTTACTACCACCAAGCAATGAAAATAGTCTTTCCCCACTACGCCAGTCGCCTATGGAGGGAAACCCTCCTACAGCGCTGGCTCCCCTACTCCCCACTCCCCACTCCCTATAATTAAGCAGTAGGTTTTGGCAGTTGAGCGAATTTTTCCTGGTAAACTTCGAGTGCGATTTGAGAATCTTCACGATTAGTAAGCGATCGCTTTAGCTGACCCAAGTAAAGTGGCACGGACACCCCTGGTTCCGGGTGGACAATTGTACGCGCACGAATGGTCAACTGGTTGTCTTCCCGTGTACCTAGGCGACCAGAAGAATACAGATCGCTGGCTGCTTGACGTAGAGTTGCTTCTAATTGTGAAGGCGAAATCTGGGGTGGGATAGCAATCACCGCTTGTGTGACCCCATTGTCATAAACTCGGCTGTAGCGCACCGCACCAGGGATGACAGTGCGAGACAAGGGTGCTAAAGACAGAGCAAATAAACCAGTTGTCACTACCAGCATAAAGCCAGTTGCACCCACTAGCCGAAAACGGATACCCCATTTCAAAATAAAACCCAAAACTGTCAAGGCACCAACTACCAAAGTGGCAATACCCGACCATTGGGTGTACTGGAGAAATTCAGCTGTTGTGAGCATAAGAGTTGGCGACTTTATGTTAAGTAATTATTAATTATCTTAACTTTTCACTTACTTTATATTTTTCGTCTCAATAAGCACATTCTACCATATTGTTCTGAAATCTAAACTGAGCTAAAAAACTCCTTCTTTAGCTTACCGCTAGTAAAAATATAGCAATCCCTGCAAGAGTTATAAACACCTCCCCCTTGTCCCCCTTATCCCCCTTGTC
>CAZZYE010001291.1:0-2366 GCA_964658145.1 uncultured Stigonema sp. | reverse complement strand
TATGATTCACTAAAAAAGCGGTACTAAGTACCAGTAGCGAACCTTTAAACTCAATTGGCATAGTCCATAAAACTAAATTAAACATTTTATTTAGTTCTGGCTCGTCTAGCCAGGTTGTAAAAAATATATTTTTAAATAAGTACTTAAAGGTGTCCGGAAAAATGAAAAATTGTTGATAGTTAACAATTTTTTCTGCACCAGTGAGCAAAGCTAACTCTTTAATTTCATATAAATTTAATTTTAGCAATAAATAAACTAAAAAAATCGAGATAGCAGCAGGAATTAGTAGCCTCGGATACCTGGCAACTAGTCGTTTAATTAATATCTTTTCATCTCCTTTGTCAAAATAAGATTTTGTTAGAACATAGCCACTTAAAACAAAAAAGATACACACAGCGAACTGCCCATTATATAAAAACGAGAACGGAGAATTGAACGTAACAATATCTAGAAAAAAGTGTGATATTTCTGAATTTCCATTTGCAGATGCAGGATAAAAAATAGCTAGAAAATGGCAAATTAAAACACCTAGTGCAGCTAAACCTCTCAATCCATCTAGATAAGAAGTCTTATTTCTTTCAGCTCCTGCAAAATTAATGCTGTTAAACATAATTTTTCTCATCATCACCTGAGCCGTTAATTTGAGTATGATGACTGCCATTTGTCAGATTATCTATGCTTTAGGGCAGCGGAAAACTGAATCCGGGCGGTGTAGTACCAGAGCAAAGTTTAGATATATGCTTGGGTCAATAGCATCTTGTTCGGTAAAACGGATTAATGTTGCACAGAGTGTTGATGGAAGCTGTTGCAATAAACGTGAGGCTAAGCTCTCTGGATTGTAGAAACGACCATGCTCTTGGCGGAACCCATATACCGGACGTAATTCCCCTTCAGCGTCATATTTGCTAACCTGCTCAACAGAAACTGTGGTTGGGTCGAAAAAGATCCGATGGGTGGCTGCAACGTACAAAGGCAGAATCAGACAAGCCCCAATCGGGCTGAGCACGCGATCCACCTCTGGCAGGAATTCAACATCAGCCAATCCATCGAAATGCTCGAAGGAACAGTGTAGGGTCAAGGCGTCAAAAAAGCCGGACTCCACAGAATGCATCGCTTGAGCTGGGCCACCAATGATTTGACTACTGATGTCTGTCTCGTACAGCATGTCTTGTTTCCAGTACTCCACTTGAGGCCATTCAGCAACAAGAGCATGTTCGATGGGACTAGTAGCTGCCGCAATGTCGCAATAACGTCGCACTTGCAAGAAATCCAACAACTCGAAAGTGAGGGCGTGTTCCAGCGCTTTTTCACGACCCTGGTCAACAGAAGCGTAGTGTTTACCATAGCGTTGCCAGTAAAGACCACCCCCCGACATTTGGAGTTGTGACGACGACACGACATACCGTGCCACACCGCATAGTGAGGCACGGTGTGCGAGTTGCTGCCACAGCCGATCAGTAGGAACGTCGGCAGTTATTGAGCCGCATGGCATTATAGGGCGTTCCAGTTCATTTTGCAGCTTGTTGATAGCCCGATGAAAGCGGAATGCGTACCAATATTGCCGAAGCTGATGAACTATAGAAGTTGCAGGCATTTTAAGTGTTTGAATGATTTGCTCAATACTCATTGCTCTTTTACTTTCGGCAACAACACACGCAGCCGACTGCTCCAATCCATTCGTTCAGCTGCACTCAACACAAAGAACCATGCCAAGATGAGGTACAGCAGTGTAGTCAGTCCCATTTCACTGGCTAATCCGAACCACCCCCAAGGAGTATGGCTTCTGGCGAACAACCAGACCACTACAGCATAGGGAATACCAACCCCAAGTGGCTTAGCTACTGCCAAAAAGAGTTGTCGTAAAGAGGTGCCGAACTCCTGTCGCAGTAGCAGGGGCAACCACCACAAACTGACAGTGACAAAAGCCACGGAAGTGCCCAGAAGCGGCCCAATCATTCCAAATATGTGAGTGCTAACTAGACTGACAACTAAATTGACCCCCATCCCAACAATTGCTGGCAGAACCAGCTTTGCCACATTTCCGGTTCCAGAAAAGCACCAACCCCAGAGTGACAGCAACCCCAGGAAAAACCCATTACTGGCAGCAAGCAAACTGACTCCATCACCACCAAAGCGGGCTTGTCCCACCCATAACTTGATAAAGTAGGGGTTATAGGCGGCGATCGCCACCATAAATGCCAACCCCATTACCATGACTAGCTGAGTCAGTTCGACCAAGCGGGCATTGAACTTCTGGCGTTCCCCTTTTGCATAAAGATCGGCAAGCGCTGCCCAAGTGGCGTTGCTGATTCCCTGTGTTTGTGCCCGTGCCAGCATTGCGAGACGCTGGGTGACAAAAAACGGTA
>CAZZYE010001290.1:0-2372 GCA_964658145.1 uncultured Stigonema sp. | reverse complement strand
GCCGAAACGCCAGAACGAAAAACATCTTTTTTTACAAGTGCGGCTCTAAACCCACCCATGTAGTTTTTTTCTTTTCCTGTTCCCTGTTAAGAGTTCCCTGTTCCCTTTTTTTTGTAATTTTCAGATCATCAATATGCCATTACCTCGCGTAATGTACGAGCAACCTGGTCCATTTGTTCATCTGTCAATGCCATTCCACTAGGGATGTAAAAACCACGACGAGCAATTTTTTCTGCCACAGGGCAAGACTCTTCAGCAAACAATCCCATTTTTTGAAAGACTGGCTGTTCATGCATTCCCCAGAAAAAGGGACGTGTCCCAATTTGGTGTTTTTTCAGACGCAGCATGGCAACTTCAGCATCAAAGAGAACTTCATCCTTTAACACCAAGCCATATACCCAATAAATATTCTCGGCATCATCTGTTCGGGGAACTGGCAACTGTAAGCCGGGAATATCGGACAATAGTTCTGTGTAGCGTTGTCCGATGTGGCGTTTGCGAACCACAAATTCGTCAAGTCGTTCCAACTGCGCGACACCGATCGCTGCTTGCAAGTTGGTCATCCGAAAGTTCCAGCCCAGTTCTTCATGAACAAAGCGTTTCTGAGGTTGGAAGCACAAGTTGCGTAAAGCACGACAGCGGAAAGCCAAGTGGTCATCATCACACACCAGCATTCCCCCTTCGCCCGTGGTGACATGCTTGTTCGGGTAAAAGCTGAAGGTGCTAATTTCACCAAAGCTACCACAAGGACGATTTTTGTAGGTTTGACCGTGCATTTCAGCAGCATCTTCAATAATTTGCAACCCATACTTGTTAGCCAAAGCTAGTACTGGATCCATATCTACAGGTAGCCCGTAGATATGAACGACCATGATTGCTTTTGTTCTGGGTGTGATTTTCGCCTCAATTTGGCTAACATCCATATTCCAAGTGGCAGGGTCACAATCTACCACCACTGGCACTGCACCAGCACGGACAATAGCTGCACCACAGGAGATAATCGTGAAGGTCGGCAGAATCACTTCATCTCCCTGACTGATTTTTAAGGCTGCAACTGCAGCATCAAGAGCAACAGAACCGTTGCTAACAGCAATGCCGTGCTTGCGTCCGACACGCGCAGCAAATTGATCCTCAAATTGCTTAACAAATGGACCTTCAGAAGAAATCCAGCCACTGTCAATGCACTCATTCAGGTACTTCTTCTCATTACCGTCCAATAGCGGTTCGTTGACCGGAATAAAATTCATTACTGTATTGCCATATAGATATTTTGTTTGACCGCAATCGTGTTGATGAAACAATCAGGGCAATACGGTTCAGTTAGAAGCCTCACTCCATCTTGATCCCCCCAACCCCCCTTAAAAAGGGGGGCTTTTTCCCCCCTTTTTAAGGGGAGCCAGCGCTGCAGGGGGGCTTTTTCCCCCCTTTTTAAGGGGGGCTAGGGGGGATCAAAGCCTTAACTAAAATGTATTGGGATTGGTTCGGTCAAGTTCAGCTAAAATATTTATGCGACCCTACCACATTAGGACTTATGCATTGACAGAAATAGTTAAGTATGGTTCCGGATGAGTCCGCCAATCCGTAGACCACAATATGACCCTTCGGGTTCGCCAGTCCCCTACGGCGGGAAACCCGCCTTCAGGGCTGGACTCACCGTAGGGGCGCGGTTTCCGCGCCCTAACAATGTGGGGCTTGCACCTTTATGTGTTCACTCTATAGTGTGAAATGACCGAATTCCGTCATACATATGATGCTTAATTTGTAAAGTGAGTAAATCTTACCACAGATTGTCAGCAATGTAAAAGTACGCTGGAAGTCCTGGTAGGTGGTAGCCGCTTGTGTACTTATGAGATATTTTTGCTATTTCTATCCCACTCTTGCATAAACTGTTTGAGCTGAACCTATTTGGAACATAGAAGACAATCTCATATGCTTAATTTTGATTTATGTAGATCAAGCAATGCTCTATTTACTTCCGAACCACTAGAAAATTACCTATCTTGTAGGGTGTGTTAGGACGCAGCAGTACGGCACCATGATTGAACTTGGTGCGAACCCGACTCGACCGCCGCACAAGGGATGCATCGCCTGTGGCGATAACACACCTTGCATTTAGGTAATTTAATGGCGGTAAAGGAGTACACAAATCAAATTTTTGCTAATGAGTAAGTCTCACTACTAAAAGTGTATTATCTACTTTTGTAGTATTTGCTACCAACTCCCTGAGAATAAAGGTATGAAACGTTTTACTCTTGTTGCTTTAGCAACTCTCATTGGTACTAGTTCTGTTGTAGCTTTTTCACCAAGTGTTAAAGCCGAAACTCCTCGTGAAGAGTACTGTAGACATCATGATTGCGGTCGTGACTACCGTT
>CAZZYE010001289.1:0-2374 GCA_964658145.1 uncultured Stigonema sp. | reverse complement strand
TTAGCGACAGCGTAACGCACCTTCTTAGTTTGTTACGGTGCGTTACGCTGTCGCTAACGCACCCTACACTAAATTGGAGATTTTTTTAATTGGAAGTCCCTAAATCAGATCTGTTGGCTTTAAAATGCACTCTGTATAGGTTTAAACAGTAGCAAGATCTACGATCGCACGTCAAGTGTCTTTTGACGCTTGTCAGTTTTCATATTTAACTAAATCTTTAAATTGGCTTTATCTAACAACAAAAAAAATCATCCAATTCCCCCGTATTTTTTCCAAAAAGAGAAAAAAAGGGGTCAAAAACTGCAAAAATATAAATTTGTTAAGACTTTGAGCAGTTGGTTGTGGATAGCAACGGCGAATCTCATCGGCGTATTGCTGCCCAAACTTTTTGCACCACTCTCTAATGCTATTGTAGGTGACAAAAATCACACAGTGGTTAATAATCTCGGCTGGGAAAGGGTAACGGAGGTAAAAGTTTGGCTTTTTATTTATGGGATAAGTCTGCCAAATCCGCTCCCTGTGTGACCCTCAATTAACCTGACAATAACTGCCTGTATTTTTCCTTTGAATTAACTTAATGATATAAGGATTTATTCTGTTATGCGTCTACACCAGATGTCTCGTAGGAACTTACTATCTTGCTTAATTTTCGTTTCTCTAGTTTTTACAAGTGCCTGTTCTAATCAGACTTCTGACAAAAATTCGACCAATAGTACCAACAATGACAACAAAAAAGTCCTTCGCATTGCCATTGGAACCCAAGACCAAACCGTTAACACGGTAACGGGAGGTGCAGTCATTCGGGAGGAGAAACTTTTAGAAAAGTACTTACCTAAGACTGGTAAATATGAAAATGTAGAATACAAAATCGAGTGGACAAGCTATACATCAGGACCTCCCATAACTAATAAAATGCTGGCAAATCAAATTGATATTGGTATGATGGGCGACTTTCCATCAACCATTAATATGACAACTTTCCAGCAGAAGGGAAATGGTGTGAGAACAATTTACATTGCAAGCCTTGCCTATAGTCCAAATGGGGCGGGGAATGCGGTGATGGTTCCTAAAAATAGTTCTATTAATACTTTAAATGAGTTGAGGGGTAAGCAAGTTTCTGTACCTTTTGGTTCAGCGGCTCACGGAATGTTGTTGAAAGCTTTAAGGGATGTAGGGATCGACCCGCAGAAAGATTTAACTCTAAGTAGCCAAAGTCCAGAAATCGGAGGAAGTAGTTTAAAGACAAGTCAAATTGATGCTCATGCTAACTTTGTTCCTTTCGGTGAGCTATTTCCTTTTCGGGGTTTTGCTAGAAAAATTTTTGACGGAGCACAGACAGGAATTCCCACCTTTCATGGAGTGTTAGTCCGCTCAGATTTTGCTAAAGAAAATCCGGAAGTTGTTGTAGCTTATCTTAAAGCATTATTAGAAGCAGATAAAATGTTCCGAGAGCAGCCAGAGGCAATGGCAACTAAGATTGAGAAATGGTGTGGGGTTGAGCGTGAAGTTGTCTACATGTTTCTTGGTCCTTCTGGAGTACAACAGATTAATCCAGCAATTCGTCAAGTTAACTTTAATGCTTTAAAAAATAGCGTGGAAACCTTAAAGCAATTGGGTCGGTTAGATACTAGTGTCAACCCTGAAGATGTGACCAAGTGGGCGGACGATAGCTATTTGCGGCAAGCTATGAAAGAAATAGGTCTTAATTATGATGATGTTGCAAATGCAAAAGACTTTGTGATTTCGGGTGAAGATGCCCAAACGAAGGAACAGATTAAAGATCCTAAAATGGCTGCCCAAATTTGGCTCAAAGGTAACGTAATGGTGATGAATTTTGCCTCAATTAAAAACATGATGGGAATGTTACAAAAGCTGAAGGCTGAAGGTAAACAAGATCAAGGGGTAATCTTTGTTCATGATCGCAGTAATGGCTGGAAACTGCTTGCAGAAAATTCCTTCTATGTTCAAAATGGCAATGAAGTTTCTGCATTCTTAACTCAGAAAGAGGCTCAAGACTTTGCTCAAAAGTCAGGTGTCAAGGTTGTTAATTTTAAGGAACTACAGCAATCCTCTGCCCAAACTCAGCAACCGTCAAAGTCATAAAACTTAAAGATACCTTTGAGGATTGAGAAGCTAGACTGGGGTTACCTAATATCTAGAGGTATTCAATGTCTGGTCCAGTTTCTAAGCGTTCGTCACGCAAGACCAAGGCGTTTGGAGGCGTCAGCGCCATAATTGCCCACTCATTGAATCTGTTGCACCGCCGTGAAAGATCGCCCTTTCAGTTCCTTTTTAGCCCTAAGGGATTCAGGCGGGTTCTTTCCCTAGTGTTATTTTTTGGTCTTTGGCAATTTCTCTGCGTCATCAAATTCAA
>CAZZYE010001288.1:0-2377 GCA_964658145.1 uncultured Stigonema sp. | reverse complement strand
TTCAGAAGCGTTGTTGCTTCGCAGAATTGTAAAGCTTTGATTCATGTGCTGCAGGCACTCGACAGGCTTGCACCAAGATTTTTGTTTGTTTCTATAATTGCAGAATTATAAGTGTTTGAATTTTGTGACCTATTTTTTGGGTCGAATCGAGGTCTTTGGGGGTTCATGCAGTTGTAAACCGTCAGAGTTGCAGCTGATAGCGGAATCCGTCCAGAAACACGGGACCCAGGTTTTGGCAGATCTAAACCTCATGGGGAATAAACATGTTTATTCTTTTCCGACAACACCAACCGGAATACTTCCAAAGTCCCCTCGATTAGCAGAGAAATGTCTTTACACCCGATCAAGTGAACATCTACTTTCTTGGAAGTGGGGCCCCAGTATTGTCAAATGGGGCCTAGCTACTATTGATGGCGTAGTTCGTCTGTAGATGATTGTAGAATAAAGCCGAGTTGATTAGATTGTATTACATGACAAAAGGAAGAAGCATCCTACAGTTGTGCATTGAAAAGGATACCTTTGGGTTGAGGACTCGCCATAACCTTTAACAATCAAAACACTTGTTCCCAAGCCCGCCGTCAATGGCACTGTACATTGAATTCTCCCCTGAGGTCCAGTTTTGTCTGTATAATGTACTAACAAATTCCATGTTGACCTCCAATCAAAGTGCAGCCAGTCTCAGGTGAATCCTCCAGCAGCTGTGTTACAGTGACATAGACATGGGTAAGAGGGTTTGCCTGGGCTATTTGCTCGGGGAGCTACGCTACACTGGCTTTTATTATATCTTCTATTTCGATAATGAATTTCGAAATTACCGGTATAAATTAGATTGCTTGAATACCAAGGTATGGATTGGCTGAAAATGCTAGAGCTTGAACGAAAAACGGGAAGGAGTACCTCAATATACACTCATCGCCATCTTTGTTAGGGATTTGAACATCACTCTGAATTGCTCCTGAACGCTTTCAGTAAATGCTGGATATCACAGAGATTTGATCATCCTACCAAGGCCAATAATTTTTGAGAAGTATTTTATCCTGCAAAGGTAAGGTCGTGCGGTTGAAGACAGTATCAGTGCAGGCAAATATGAAATACCGAGAAAGGTCAAGCAATACTTACAAATCCAACCAATTGAACAGTAGTCGGAATTGGTAGGTGAAACAGTGAGGTATGTGGCAGGCAAAAAATAGGTAAGGGTACCCTTCGTCGAAATGACATACTACCTTCGTCACAGTTACCTCCATAGTAGATAGCACTATTGATAGCTGCCACCTCATCTGTTACTTCATTTCCCGTGGCTCCAAATATTGGGTCTGTAGCATCACGATAAACCGATACAACATGTTATTGAAGGCTTTTAGACTGTTTATTAAATGGCTTTTGCGGTATAGGATATGAAGAATTGCTTTCTATAGGGGCTAGACAGCTTTTTCGAGATTTAAGGCACCTAGTATGAAGTTATTTGTCTCTTGTTCTAGCTAGGCAGAACGAGAGGCTTTGGAAAGTTGTGAAATGACTGTAGGGTTTATGTAGCGTTCCGTTCCCAACTTTTGTGTTTCATCACGTTCGGCGAGCAGAGCAGCTTGCGCAAGTAAAGTTGTATTCGAATTTGGCGCAGCAGGCTCGACGTCTCTCTTTTTTTTTTTAAGCAGGTACAGCTTCTTCCGGATGCCTCGATAGACAGGTGTTGCGTCTTGGGTTAGCAACTCGATAAGCGTTGTATTCCTACTGTTGAGCAACAGCGTCGGCTGTCCACTTCTCGGCTTACTGGATATCGTAATTCGAGATATTGTAAGTGGAGACTTACCGAAGTTTGTGGAACTGTAGATCCTCAATTGAATAATATTGATGCGGTACGTAAAATGGCAGGTGCTCTTTCAGCGGGGCATCAGCCACAGTCATGAAATAGGAAAGAAATACACAAAAATCAGTTTATTTGGGTTGGAAGAAGTTCATGTTGGTCTACAAATATTTAACAAACAAATGACTTGACGAATAGAATAATGCCTCAGGTTGAAGTGGAGGTATGTGGACATATAAGCAATAGTCAACAGTTTCTAAATTAAGTTAATAAAATAGAAATATAAAGCTAAGAAGTTAAGATATTAGTTTTAACCTAGGGTATTTCAACCTTCCCCCCCCTGCTTTTATCACGTGCGTACTACTAAGATTTATTCTAAAACTTTTAAAACTTTAATTTTATTATTTGTTATTATAATTAATAAAATATATAAATCTTTTAATATAAAAATATTATTTATTAATTTTAAAATAAAATAAAAATTCTTATAAATAATAAGATTTTTATATTTTTATATTTAAATATTATATCTTATATAATTATAAGAGTTTTATTTTCTTATTATTTTCTATTACT
>CAZZYE010001287.1:0-2379 GCA_964658145.1 uncultured Stigonema sp. | reverse complement strand
GCGGGTTTCCCGCCGTAGGGGACTGGCGAACCCGAAGGGTCATATTGTGGTCTACCCAAATGAATATTGCGCTCCGCAGCTTAACTCATCCCACTGCATACTTGACTATTTCTGTCAAGGCGAGCGTCCTAATAAATTAAGATATTTTAGCGCGACTGATGGAAGCAGTACTGTTGATTGTCGGTAACTGCACTCTCGCCCCGTTAAAAATTAAAAAGAAAAATGCGATAAAGCTTGAACATCTCGATTTCGTTGAATCTGCTCGTTTCTCCTTTGGAACTCAACCTCATATGGTGTACTAAACAGCTTGAGTTTTCTTGTTTGCGCGAGTACAAGCCCAATGCTTGCATTAAACTTCGGAATTTGCTGGTTAATATCTACCTGTAACAATTTTTCAGACTCTAGTTCTGACTCGGTAGTTACTGCTGGGCTATGAATTAGTTGCTTTTCTGTTTGTGCCAAAGCCGCAGCTGGTGTTATAGCTAAAACTGTTACTAAAAATAATATTGCTATCTTCATAGTGCCACCTCCTGAAAAACGGCTTCATTTAAATAAAAGTCAAAGAAACCTCCACTTACTTCTAATACAATCTTAATGCATAGGTTTATGCAAAAACCGTCAGTGATTAACCTTTGTAGAGACGTTCCAGTGCAACGTCTCTACACTATGTAATTCCTACAATTTAGTCCTAACTGAACTATATTGCCCTATACCTCGATAATTTTTACTTTACCTTGCTGAAAATCGCTCAATGAAATCTGTAATTCGTCATTGTTGAGTAGAAAAATTAGGTTCAAAGAATCAAGAGAGATTGCCTTATAGGTAGCGATGTATGGAAATGGGGCTCCCGGATAAACAAGTTTGACCTTTGCATCTGTAACTAGTCTCATAAAAAATATAAAAGGAAATTGTATTTTGGAGTACTTAAATTGTGATACAGTTCCCGTTTTGGATATTCCGGATTTTGAGAAAAAATTCAGAGCAAAGATGGGCGATAAAAAATCCCACTATTGGTTAAAGGATGGGCGATCGCTAATACTTGAGGAGATTTCGATCTGGGTTAGTCATTTCCATAGTTGATAAATTCAGCATTCGCAATTTCAGGCGGGTTGCTATTTATAAGGAGACACCACATCAGCAACTAATACAGGCTTGTTATGATACTGCGCTTCCATCTGTCTTTTCACCTCCGGATTCCAGTTGAGGTTGTGTTCTCGCGTAATATCAGCAACGACAAATGGACGAACTATACCTGTCAACGCTACGGTCTTACCTTGGGTAATCACCGCTGTTGGGGTTGCTTTTAATAAAACCAGCAATTCCTTTGCACCAAGGAACTGATTTTTATCCAATGTAAACAAAACTGGACTTTGGATGTTTTCGACTTTACCCATTATTGCCAGCCTTTTACCATAGTATTTTCTGGGGTTTTGGGTGATTTGGCTAAGTTCGGGCGCTAAAGCAATATATTTAGCAATAATTGCAGGTTTATTAACATAATTTTTATAAGACTCATCCTGCAACTTCAAATGAAAGTCACGCTCAACTTTTGGAATTACTAAGTTCCTAACCTGACCTGTGACTTGAACATTTGTATTTCGGTCATTAGGTAAATCGAAAGGTACACCGGAAGCATTTATAACTACAATAGGTTTACCGTCTAAGAATTTCTTATCACTCACCGTGAAGAAGCTTGAACCAACTTTTTGGATTGGTTTGCTGCTAATGGTTACTGTTTTACCAATAGCTTCTTTTGTTGTTTTATATACGACTTCAGATGTGGTAACCATTTTTGAAGGGACAGCAGTCGGCGGAGTACTGTAATAGTAAGCTCGACACAATACTGCTGTCAGTCCAAGAGCAAGTACTACTCTTGCGTCCCATAGCCTCTGCATAAAATCACTAGCAGGGGAGTCATTATGGTTCTGGTTTTTATCAAGGTTAGCCATAGTTGAGAAACTCTTTATATTCCTAATAGAGATTCAGTAATTCTTTGAGATTCAATGTATAATATTTTTTATTTTTATAAAGTGAATTACACTGAAGACAAGTAGATAAAATACTAATGTTTTTTTTGCTCGAATTAATATTAGCAATGAAATGTTAGAATATCTTCTAACTGAGGTAATACAATTAATATCAAATATGGTTAATTTCTTATACTAGAGGTAGAGCTAAGTGCATCCGCGTCTTGCAAAACGTGTTATTTATGCGAAACATTCCTCTGTCTAGGACTTACGCATTGACAGAAATACTCAAGTATGCTATGGTTTCGGTAGGGCGGCGGAGCGCAATATTCATTAGGGTAAACCACAATTTAACCGTAGGGGCGCGGAAACCGCGCCCTTACCACGCGATCAATTCTACAAGCTGAAACGA
>CAZZYE010001286.1:632-2380 GCA_964658145.1 uncultured Stigonema sp. | reverse complement strand
CACCCCACTCCCCACTCCCCATCCAAAACTTTCCAGATACCGCTTTTGTTCTGCTTCTACAACTTCTGCAAAGGTAACGGATGTGAGGGCACTTTGTAGAACATCTGGGAAACCGACCTGCGCTTCTAAAGTCACTGCATCTCCTGGATGGAGAGTAACTGTCAAATAACCAGGGCTATAAAGGTCTTGTTGATCGTCTAATCCCCGCTGCGTTTCCTCTGGCAAAATGTAATTCCAGTACCAAACTGCGTCTGGTTTATACTCTCCCTGCGTCCAGCGCAAGTGCCATGGTGTTCCAAAGCTTCCAGACATGATTGCTTGCAAACATACTTGCTGTTGTCCCAGTATTTGTGAGAACTGCAATTCTGGAATTGCTTTTTGTGAGGAGTGAAAGTCGCGATCGCCAATCAGCAGTCGCAGCCTTAAAATTGCAATATCCTCTCCGTTATAGAGATACTGGATTAAAATGCGATGGGAAAATTGGGAATGGGTAATGGGTAATGGGCAATAGGTAATAGGACTAAAATCTTCTTCCCTAATTCCTCCGAAACCATGAGGCATTACCATTCGTCTTGTAAGCTGCCAGTTATCTTCACCCCAAGTCCATTTCGGAACTGGGTTAATATCAAAACTACTAAGTAGTTTGTAGCCTGTCGGATCAATCTGACCATTACCCCAAAAATTTGTTCCTAATGCCACAACCCGTCCTGGTAGTTCCAAGCTGGCTTCTAGATGGGAAAGCAGCAGGGTGCGTTCAGTTGGTGGGCTTTTTGCAGCGAATAGCCAGCCGTGATAATTACGAGTGCGGACATCAGAAATTGTTCCACTGGCAAAACTTCCCAAGCCATTGGTGAGCAACCATTCTCTTGTATCTAATTCAGCCATTTGCTACTCAAAATCGTTATGACTATGATATAGTCGTAACAGATCGTAATTAAACTGTGATCGTATAGACGGGTAAGTTTTACCTGTTACCCCAACGTTACTAAATAGAAATAAGTTGAAGGAGAATTAGGTTAATGCCCCTCACTTACTCAGCAGAAGGATGCCTCCGTGTAGGTCAACAGGCTCCCGATTTTACAGCGACGGCTGTGATGGATCAGGAATTTAAAACAATTAAGCTTTCCGACTATCGCGGCAAGTATGTCATCTTGTTTTTCTATCCCTTAGACTTTACCTTTGTTTGCCCCACAGAAATTACAGCTTTTAGCGATCGCTACGAAGATTTTAAGAAACTTAACACTGAAGTCCTTGGTGTTTCAGTTGATAGCGAGTTCTCCCACCTAGCATGGATTCAAACGGATCGCAAGTCTGGTGGCGTTGGCGACCTCAACTATCCCCTAGTTTCCGACATCAGAAAAGAAGTGAGCGCCGCTTACAACGTTCTCGATCCAGCAGCAGGTATTGCCTTGCGTGGTTTGTTCATTATCGACAAAGATAGTGTCATCCAGCATGCCACCATCAATAACCTAGCTTTTGGTCGCAGTGTCGATGAAACACTGCGGACTTTACAAGCTATTCAGTATGTGCAGTCGCACCCCGACGAAGTTTGCCCTGCTGGTTGGCAACCAGGCGACCAGACAATGGTTCCCGATCCTGTGAAGTCCAAAGTCTACTTCGCTGCTGTTTAGATTTCGTCCGTAGGGGCGGGGTTCCCCCGCCCTTACTTACGCTAGTAGAGAATAAGCAATAGAAAAATCAGGATAAATATTTCTACTTTTTACCTTTTCTCTATCATCTACCTCATT
>CAZZYE010001286.1:0-622 GCA_964658145.1 uncultured Stigonema sp. | reverse complement strand
GTTCCGGCGGAAGTACAGACGTTCCGGCGGAACGTCTCTTCCCATAATAAAAACATTATTTAGAGATAAAAATATGGTAACTTCAACTGACTTTAGCGGTTTACTAAATGAGCGCTTCTTCCGAAATTTAGTTCCTATCCCAGCAACAAATATGCTGCGATTGGGAGTTGCCACACCTGATTTTCGACTGCCAGATATTACTAACGGAACTTTAGTAAAATTATCTAATTACAAAAGCAAGCAACCAGTATTACTTGCATTTACTCGGATTTTCACAGAAAAGCAATATTGCCCCTTATGCTTTCCTCATATCAAAGCTTTGAATAAGAACTATGAGCAATTTCAAAGTCGGGGCATAGAAGTTTTAATGATTAGCAGTACTGATGAACGGCAGAGTCAAATAGTCGTCAGAGATTTAGGCTTAAAAATACCACTGCTGAGTGACCCAAGTTGCCGTGTATTCCGTGCCTATGAAGTTGGGCAAGCATTGGGGGCACCATTGCCTGCGCAGTTTGTTTTAGATAAAGAAGGTAAACTCCGCTATAAACATTTATTTTCCTTTCTTGACAACAATGCCAGCATTGAAACACTGTTAGAACAATATAGTTAGTTGTTGGATGTT
>CAZZYE010001285.1:0-2390 GCA_964658145.1 uncultured Stigonema sp. | reverse complement strand
CCCCTATCTCCCCCACTCCCCCTGTACCTAGCTTCTGTAGTTCCTAATCAAACGGCGCTTTGGCAAACTTACCCAAATGTTCGCGTTATTACTTTAGACCAAGTACCCCTTCAAGGTGTATATTCCACGTTAGGAATTGACCGCGCTTTAGCTTTGTGGGGTGCTGGACAAAACTGGGGTTTTCCGATATTGGTGATTGATGCTGGGACAGCACTGACATTCACTGCTTGTGATGCTAACCATTGTCTGGTTGGGGGAGCAATTCTTCCAGGACTAAGTTTACAGCTTGCTACTCTTGCAGAAAGAACAGGACAATTACCATTTGTAGAGACGGCGATCGCGTTTCTACCCCCACGCTTTGCTTTAAATACACCTGAGGCAATACAAAGTGGGGTGATATATACGTTAATCGCTGGAATTAAAGACTTTGTTGAGGCGTGGTGGCACTCATTTCCCGAAGGTAATGTTGTGGTAACTGGGGGCGATCGCCACAGACTGATCGACTACTTGCAACTCCAATTTCCTGAGATTGCAGCACGTTTGCTTGTGGAACCAAATTTAAAATTTTGGGGAATGCGATCGCTATTTTTTTAGAACGCACGGAAAAAAAGGTCTTATTTGGATTATTTACTAGTGAAACATGAAGATAGCATCAAAGCTACCTTTATTTAATTAATTCATGAGAAAAACAGCCATTGGTGTGTTTTTTGCCTCCCAGTATTCTTCTGCAGAGCGCAAAATGTCAACTGCTATTTGCCACTGAGTAGGATCAGCCTGGGCGAAGATATCAGGGTGGTCATACAATAAGAGATATTTTTCAGCAGGACACCAGGTTAAATCAGTGATACATTCATCAAATGCATCCCAGTTAGCGCCAAAGTATTGAGGGAACTTCATTGCTTCAGCGGCTTTTATTAAAAAGGTTTCTTTAGTCAAAATTTCTCTACCATCCAAGTAGAAAACCTGAATACCCTGCGGCGATAGTTGTTCAATGATTTTCTCTATTATCTGTTTCCGGTTAGCCCTAATTTCGGGCTTGATGGCATGTGTTCCCTGAAAATAAAGATATTCACTCATTTAGCCCTCCTTTTGCTCAAGGTTAGCAGATAACTTCTTGAAAGCTATTGTAGTGAGCGTTCGTGTAGTACATATCTCCATTTTGCCCAGTAATCAGACGGCGACTACCTCTGTCAGTTGCGCCTGGAGTCTTCACAGTATATTCTCGGTAGTACCCCAAAGTTTCTAGCGGTAGTAATCCTTCAAGGTTTTTGAACACACTGCCATCTTTTGGGTGAGGGAATAAACCGCCTTGTGAAATCAAATTGAGCGTTGTTTGGACTTCAGGAGGTAATTGACTAATGGCAACCTGTGGTATCCCCGTCATTATAAATATAGCGTTTCTCAATAGGGGCACAACAGTGTTGTGCCCCTATAAACAACCTGTATTCTACAGCGCGTTGCCCTTTAGCATCCTTACTGTTTGGGGCGATCGCCACCTTTTGGTAACCTATATAGAATCACCACTTATAGAATCACCGTTAATAAAATCACGAATGTCTTCGGCTACAAGTTCGGCGCAAGACTCTGGTAGGTCATTTCCCCCGTGGGCAATCATTTTTAATAACGCCCTAGGATTATGTTGAGCATAAGCCTGACTCAAGGCTAAAGCCACGTCGGTGTCTTTTCCGCCTTGCAAAATTAGAACCGGAACATCTATCAAGTTAAATCGGTTGTGCAGTAATTCGGCATGAATTTCTGGATGCTGGCGTTGGAATAGTAGCTGGCAGCCTGTAGGATATTGCAGCATTACCTGACGAAATTGCCAATCCCGTTCAATTTTTGCATCTAAACCCAAAATTTTAGTCAATGGGCGAAGCCGTCGCAACAATTGAAACACGATCGGTGGAGACTTCACTAACTGCTGCATCTTTTGCCAACGCTTTTTTTGTCCTTCAATCTCTACGCCTTCTGGCGCTAGCAGTACCAAACCGTAAATTTTTTCTGGATACTTCAAAGCATAGCTAGCAGCAATCCATCCGCCAAGGGAATGTCCTACCAAATACACCTGTTTTAGCTTCAATGCTTGCAAGAACTCAGCTAGGTAATCGACTTGCAAGTCAATTGAATAGTGAACGTTAGGACACTCTGACTCACCAAACCCAAACAAATCTGGTGCAAAGCAATGGAGATGTTGTGAAAGCAACTCCATTACCGATACCCATTGACTGCTATCGTTCCAAGCACCATGTAAGAAAATTACAGGTGTTCCTTTACCAACCTCACGCCAGAACAATAGCCCTTGAGAGAGCTTTCTCCGGGAGTTACGGAATACAGCATGCATTTTAATTTGATAGTTCAGTCGAATGAGATTAGTTAGTTGTTATTTGTTA
>CAZZYE010001284.1:0-2393 GCA_964658145.1 uncultured Stigonema sp. | reverse complement strand
GGGAGGGGTTGGGGGAGAGGTTCTTTATTATAAGTATTAAGCGCGAACTTGATATGATTCAGAAGGTGCATTACTAGATAGCAAGAAATTCTTCTAAATTTGGTACATCTACCCAACTATTTGTAGCATTTGATTTATGAGATAAATCCATCAACAACTGGGAATAAACTCCCTCCTTCAAAGATGGAATGATCGCCTTACCTTGCTCAATTCCTTGCACCCATTGGTCTACTACGCGAAGAAATGCAGAAATGCGACCATCGGCATGATTTTGTGGAAATAGTAATTGGTAAGGAATTTCTACTTCAGTCAAAGGTTTACCTGGAAGGGATGCCCAGACACAGAATCCATGTATGTAATCTTTTTGATTTTCACTTCCCAAAACTAAAGTCCCGCGATCGCCATAAACTTCTAGCCAATGGGTACGCTGTGCATGAACCACAGCACTAATGGAAACTTGGCAAGGTGTTCCATTTGCCAACTCTAGCATCAGCATACAGGTGTCATCGCTATCTACTGGCTTTAATTCCCCAGCTACTGGGTCTGGTCGTTGGGGAATAGCGGTATGCAAATGAGCACTTAATCTGCGGACAGGACCAAATAACCAGTGTATATAATCAAATGTGTGGGAACCTAAAGACCCTAATGCACCGCCTCCCTGGTCTTGGCGTGAATACCAATTCCAAGGACGTTTCGTATCAGCACGAGAAGAACCTAACCAATCAATTTTAATTAGGCGTGGTTCACCCACATAGCCGAATGATAAGAGTTGATGAAAAAGCTGCCAGCCTGGTACAAAGCGAAATTCAAAGTCTACAGTAGCAATTACTCCTTTCGTAAGTGCTAATTGATACAGTTTTTTTGCTTCAGTTGCATTCAAGGTTATGGGTTTTTCTAGTAATAAATGTTTCCCGGCTTCTAGCACTGTTTTTGCCATTTCATAATGCAAAAATGGCGGTGTAGAAATGCTGACAGCTTGCACCTCTGGCAATTTTACAAGATCTGCGATTATGTCGCAGGCTTGAGGAATGTTGTGGGATTGTGCGATCGCTTGAGCTTTTTCTAAGTCTCGATGATATACAGCAACTACCTCTGTACGAGGATGCTCTCGAAATCCCGGAATATGGACTTTTTGACCAAATCCCGTGCCAACAACTGCAACACCAATCACATTCTCATTCATCAGCTTAAAATCTCAGTATTTCTTGATCGTAGTTTTCAGGAAGGGGTTCTATTTCCCAGACTATACCTTCACCGGGTTCGAGAGCAACTTCCACGAAAAGTTGTTCCACGGCAGTTGTTGCTATATCCTCATTATTCGGAAAGGGCTGTAAATCTTCGGTCAGTAGTCTAAGTTTAAAACCACCGGGAACGGCTGCCCCTACTGCAACGTTACGCAACTCAAAGCGCCAAATTGTTGATTTTCCTTCGCTTTGTGGTATAATTATCAACCCATATGATTGACCAGCAATAACCAGTTGGCGAGACAAGACTGTCCCAGATTGTATTTCTTTGACACTTCGTGCTGCCCCTGCACTCAGTTGCATACTGAAGCTTCCCCAACCACTAGCTTCAGCAAGTTGAGAAACGCCGCTCTTAATCCACTGGAGAACTGACCACTGTTCTGGTAATCCTAGGCGTCGTTGATATAAGCTTTGTCTCCAACCTCCATGCTCAATTAACGCTCCCCATAGTTGAAAAGGAATCTCCAATCTAGGTGTCATTATCTCACTTCCTGCCAAACGCGAAATCAGGTTTTGTGCTTGTTCTGGCGTAAGTCCTGGTAATGGTGCTACAGTGGCGCGCTTCGGTTCTTGCGGGCAAAGTTGTCGTGCCACCCCTAAAACGCTGATGTCGCTAATAATATCAGTATAATCAAGGGAATAAGTGCGATCGCGTTCGTCATAACTTCCCTTACTCTTGAGTTGTTCATGAGTACAATAGCCCCAAACCCTAACGTAGCCTTCATTCGGTTCGACTTGTACTGCTAAGTAATAATCCCCTACCCAACTTGGTATATCTACCCATTCTTGTGCTACTCGCAACTCGCTCACATCAATAGCCTCGCTGGGAACCAATACAAATCGAGTTCCGTCTAATGTCATGGCGGTTCCATTCACCAGTTCCCAAAAACTGGGTAATGCAGCCCGATCAGGCCAAGGCTTTGCCTGCGGTGTCACATCCTCTCGCAGCCACTGCAAGATAGCCTTTAGACAAAGTTCATTCAAATAAGCAGTAGCGCGAGAAGCCGAGTTGGAAAAAGCTTCACTTTGTTGCCAAACCTGATTTTGAGTGTCGTTTGGTATTTCTAAAATCAGGTCAGTTGCAGAAGCAAAAGTAAATATGGTGGGGTTAGCTGTCATAGTGTTTGCTTGGGGGAGATGAGGGAGATG
>CAZZYE010001283.1:0-2398 GCA_964658145.1 uncultured Stigonema sp. | reverse complement strand
GCAAAGTAATTAATGGAAAAAAACAAATTTTTTCCTTGTTTCAAGCCCCTAGGGTGACTCCCCTCCCTAAATAATTACGAATTACGAATTATAAATTCCGAATTATTTTGACTAATGTCCGGACGGCTTTAAAAAGATATAGTTTTCGCGCTCTGAATTGCGATCGCGCCTTTTCACCCACCCCTACTTAACAACTTTTGCGTTCACAACCACACTTTTAACGCCTTTGATTTTTTTGGCTTCAGGTGAAATTTTAGCTAGCTGATCCTGATTGGTCACAGTTCCCCCTACAGTGACTTTACCCTCTTTTGTAGCTTCAACTGTTAAATGACCGTTGGGGATGTTAGCCTCTAACTTGTCACGGACTTCTGTCGCCAGAGCACTTTCAGATCTGTTACCAGCTTTGCCGTCATTAAATGTATTATTGCGCTGTTCATGGGCGCGAATATCTTGATTGAGTTGGTTTCTGCGAAGATCGCTCTGAGAATCTTTTTGGGCAGCCTGGGTTGCTTGTACGGCTGGGGTTTCAGTTGGAGCTACGCTAGGATTGTCTGGTGCTGCCTCACTGGTTTTGGCTGTATTATTACTACATGCGGCAGCACTAAATACTAAAAGGCAAGTAATTACGAAGGAGGTTAGCTTTTTCATGAGTTTGATTCTCGCTCTTGATTGTGGTGAAAATGGTGGTGTAGTGAGGAGCAAGTTTTTTTATTTAAATCGATTGTTCTTTGTTTGTCTATCCCCAGACTCATAGTCTGAGGAATGCTTGGTCAACAAGCTTTTATACCGTTTCATCCCGGCGGTCAATGATGATCACAGCCGGATCGTCGCTATTAATGCCCCTCGAGTAATTGGTGCTTGGGGTATTAACAACTGGTGTGTCTTGACGAACACCATTACCAGCAGCATCAAAGATGTCAAAATCTTGAATGCTGTGACGTTTGAGAATCGTTTCAGCACGACGAAGTTCGTCATCTGTACCATCAACGATCACCAAGTAGTCGCCTCTGTTAATGCGATCGTTATAAGCCCGTGCATTGGCTTCTGGAATTCCTAAGCCAACCAGTCCACCAGTTATACCGCCTGCGGCTGCACCGATCGCACCGCCTGCTGCAGTTGTCGCCAAAGCAGTTGCTAGCGCACCGCCCGCAATTACAGGACCCACTCCCGGAATTGCTAAAGCGCCAAGACCAACCAACAAGCCTCCTAGACCGCCTAATGCGCCGCCTGTAACTGCTCCTGCTGTTGCACTCTTGCCCGCTTTATTCCCCACATCGCTTTGCGTATTCACACCCCCAACTGGGTTGTTGCGATCGCCATCCTTGGCAATCAGCGATACTTGGCTCATCGAAAAACCTGCATCTCGCAGTTCGGTAAGTGCGGCTTCTGCATCTTGACGGTGAGAGAATACTCCAATTGCCCGTCTTGCTCTTTGCATCGAAGTTGGAGTCGTTGAGGTGACTACAGGAGTCGTCGAGGTGACATAATCTGTGTCTGTTGTCCTTGCGGTATTGGGTTGGTCATAAACAGCAAAGTCTTCAATTCCCCGACGTTTGAGAATTGCTTCGGCTCTGGCAATTTCCGAATCTGTGCCATCTACAATCACTAAGTAGTGTCCGCGCTCTACTCGTTCGTTGTAAGCTCTGGCTTGCTCTTCGGGAATTCCTAAGCCAATTAATCCCCCAGCCAAACTACCAGCCACTGCACCAATACCAGCGCCTGCTAAAGTTGTCGCCAGGGCAGTTGCAACTGAGCCAGCAAGCATGATTGGACCTATTCCAGGAATTGCTAAAGCCCCAAGACCGACTAGTAAGCCAGTCAAGCCGCCTAAAGTACCGCCGGAAAGTGCTCCTACTGTAGCACCTTCGTCAGCTTTATTGCCAACCCGCTCCTGTACTTCCGTACCAGCAATGTTATCTTTGTCGTCTGGGTTTTGTGCAATCACAGAGACTCTATCCATTGGAAAGCCTGAGTCTCTTAATTCATGTAGTGCGTCTTCAACATCCCGACGATTAGAAAATACCCCGACACCACGTCTATTACTATTTACACCAACAACCATTTTTAAGTCCTCCAACAATAATCACTATATTCCCAAAAATACTTATTACCAAATGTATCTCTGTCGTTGAATCTAATTATCCATTTTTTTGGTAAATTTTCATCAATCTGTTGGAGTAAATTTTAATCTATCGGAAGTCATAGGTAAATATAGGTAAATCAAGAATTATAAAAATAATTATTAATTTAGATTAAAATAATTTTTACCAAACTCTCTTGATTCAACCTAATTTATTGCTTAAAAAGCATCTCACCTTGCATAATCATTTTATCTTCATACTCTCATATAGTGATTAAAGTTCTACATCTTACAAAAAAAAGGGAACAGGGAACAGGG
>CAZZYE010001282.1:0-2398 GCA_964658145.1 uncultured Stigonema sp. | reverse complement strand
AACAATTAACAATTAGCAATTAGCATTCTCATTTCAATCTTTCAGCCAGATGATCGCCAACGCGCAAAGCATTTGCCATCAGCGTCAGTGTTGGGTTGACTCCTGAATTTGAGGGGAAGAAGCTACCATCAACGACATAAAGGTTATCGACATCGTGGGTGCGGCAGTTGAGGTCCAGCACCGAGGTTTTGGCATCGCTCCCAAAGCGGCATGTACCACATTGATGCGCCACAGCTTGTATAGGGACGTGACTGCGCGGATAGATGCTAAACGGGATCACGGACATTGCATTTGTCTCGATTGATTTCAGTACAGATGTCCAGCGATGAACTAAGCGCTCAGCAGCTTCGGTGTTATTGAGGGTGTAGTCTAGGTGCATTTGCTCGCCTACAACACGAACGCGATTGTTAGGGTCGGGCAAGTCCTCTATCTGCAACCACCATCCCACCGATCGCTCAGCAATCTTGTGGAGTCCAAACTCCGGAATCAGTTTTGCGAATGGCGCTAACAGGGGGGGTGCTTCGGCTGGGATCATATCTGCCAGAACATTGCCGGTGTTTTGCACCATGCCCATGGGGTAGGGAAAATCCGGTTCGCCCCAGTAAAAATCGTTAACGGCGATCGTCTTTTGAAATGAGGCGCGATTGGGTTCGGCATGAATTGACACCAGCGCGATCGCTTGATGCTTCATATAATTGCGCCCCACCTGATCGGAACTGTTTGCCAGTCCATGGGGATGTTTATCGTTGGCAGATCGTAGCAGCAAGGCGGAGGAGTTGATCGCCCCACAAGCAACCACGACAATATCGGCACTAAAATAATGCAACTCGCCGTTAACATTGGTTTCGACTGCGGTCACTTCTCGCCCAGACGCACTTGTATGCAGCTTCAGGACTTTGGCTTTCGTCAGCAGTGTCAGGTTAGAGTAAGCCTCGCGGGTGGGACGAATGGCATTGACCTCAGCATCGGCTTTTGCATGCACAAGACAGGGATAGCCGTCAAAGGTATCGCAGCGAATGCAGGGACTAAGGGTGCGATCAACCTCGTTCAGCTTCAGTCCCAACGGCAGATTGAACGGATAGTAACCCAGCTTGCGGATGCCGTCGGCGAGTACCTGCATGTCTGGCTCATGACTTACTGGAGGATAGGGATATGGCTTGCTGCAAGGTGGTTCTGTTGGGTCTGTACCTCGCTCTCCGTGTACGTCGTATAGCTTTTCTGCCTGATTGTAATAAGGCTCAAAGTCCTGATACTTCAGTTCCCAGGCGGGAGAAATGCCGCCTTTGTGGATTACCTGCTCAAAATCTCGCTCTCGCAGCCGCAGCAGTGCTGCTCCATACAGTTTGGTATTCCCGCCCACCCAGTAGCCCGTTTGTGGACGAAACGCTTTACCGTCTTGGTCATACCAGTGTTCGTCTGCGTGATAGCGTTCCTTTTGATAAACCTCCAAGGCGCCCCAATTTTCTTTTTCTCTGGGTAGAAAATCGCCTCGCTCCAGCACCAAAATTTTCTTCCCGGTAGGTGCAAGTCGATAAGCTAAAGTTCCTCCACCCGCTCCCGTACCAATAATGATCAGGTCGTAGTGTTCAGTAATGTTCATCAAAAATTCCCAATCCCCAAGCTTCTATCAAAATATTCTCATAAAAGCTAACGCAACGCAGTCTTCATATTTATGACTTGCCTCTGGCGATCGCTATATTTATTCCAATTTAAGAAGAAATTGAATGCACTAAGCTCGCCAAAGATAGACAAGGGAGAACAGGATGACCCAGATGACGTCAACGAAGTGCCAGAACAAGGTGGTCGCACTCACACCAAATTTACCCTTATTGTAGTTGCCTGGAATAAAAGAGCGAGCAAGCATAATTATCTGCAAGAGAATGCCAGTAAAAACGTGCAGACCATGGAAGCCTGTCAGCAGGTAAAACGTCCCACCGACCTGCCCCGTAGACAGTTTGAAGTCGAGACCAAGCCACTCTTTTACCTCACCGACTAAGAAGTATGCTCCCATAGCAGATGTGAGCAACCAGAACAAGCGAAACCTGTTAAGTTTATGATGCTTGAGGGAATCTTCTGCAAATTGGATCACAAAGCTACTGGAAACCAGTATCAGCGAGTTAATAATCACAGCGGTAGACAAATCCGGTCCTTTGACACCGGGCGGTAGCCAGCGAGGACTGGTCAATCGCAGCGCAATATATGTCGTGAAAAAACTAAGGAAAATTATGCTCTCCGATAGCAGGAACACGGTGAAGCCGAACATGCTTTTGCCATGATCGTCATCGGCGTCCCCACCACCACTTGGCAGGAACCGCTTCAGCCAATTCGGCAGTTTCTCCTGCAACCTATGGAAAGGGATAGGACTTTCATCTAAATGGGTCGGGTTGGTCATAAATTT
>CAZZYE010001281.1:0-2404 GCA_964658145.1 uncultured Stigonema sp. | reverse complement strand
TTAAGGTAGAGAATGGGAAGCTGGTCGAATTTATCAAGGACTGGAACAAGTTGTCGATGTGGGAACAGTTGGGATGGCCCATCGAGGAGTGTTTGACTAAGTAGTGGGAGTGCGATCGCTACATGATGATTTTCTTCTTTACGTGCAGACGATTTTAGATTGGTGAGAGAAACAATGAAGCGGGATGAGGTTTTAGCAATTGTAGCAGCACATCGGGAGCAATTGCAGGCTATGGGGGTGAAGTCTTTAAATTTATTTGGTTCAGTAGCACGGGATGAAGCCGATTCAGATAGTGATGTAGATTTTTTGGTAGAGTTTGATCGCCCAGTGGGACTGTTTGAGTTTAACCAAGTGCAGCTATATTTAGAAGATATTCTGGGGCATCCTGTAGATATAGGAAGACCACAAGCTTTGAGGGAACATCTACGGGAACCTGTCCTTAAGGAGGCTATCCGTGCCATCTAGAGAATGGCAACTTCGTATTCAAGACATACTAATATCCGCAAATGAAATCCTAGAACTCACGGCAGGCATGAAATATGAGAATTTTCTGGTGAATCGGGTAATTACAAAAGCTGTACTTCACAATTTTGTAGTTATTGGTGAAGCTACCAAAAATGTCCCTGTTGAAATTAGATCTCTTTATCCAGAGATACCCTGGCGTTTGATGGGGAATATGCGCAATGTCATGACTCACGAATATTTCCAAGTGGACTTAGAGATAATTTGGACTACTATCCAAGATAGCCTTCCATTTGCGAGAACCTGTTCTTAAGGATGTCAGCACCCACGGCTATAAGCCGTGGGCTTCAGGCGAGGAGTTTACGCTCCAGACCAAAAAGCCCTAGCTGACCCGATGGTTTGGACTTGTTCCAAGCAGCCGTTACAGGCAAGGTTAAAAAACTTACCAAGGGATGCGCAGCCAGTCTCTTGCTCTAAAACGAAGCGGTTAACCAGGTCTAAAGGGTTAAAGCCAGTGCCGCAATAGATAGTGAGCCAGTCCTGAAGGAGGGTCAGCCCGACCTAGGGAACTGGCGAACCCGCAAGGGTACCGACCTGTAACATCGTCAAGGCTAACATTACCCAGCAATGGAGGGACTTATGTCCAAAATATTTGTAATTGATGCTGACAAACGACCACAAGACCCAATACATCCAGCCCAAGCACGACAACTTTTAAGGAATGGTAAAGCAGCAATTTTTCGGAGATTTCCGTTCACTTTAATCCTCAAGGAATCCCTTCCCAATAAACCTGTTCAAACTTATCGGATCAAAATTGACCCTGGTGCTAAAACAACGGGAATTGCAATTGTCAGCGATACTACTGGTGATGTTGTATTCGCGGCAGAACTCCAGCATCGAGGTTTTGCAATTAAGGAATCCTTACGAGCTCGTAGACAACTGCGCAGAGGCAGAAGAAACCGTAAAACCCGTTATCGCCAACCTCCAAAACACGAATGGTCTAGGAAAGGAAATAAGATGCCATCTCCTAAACAACGTAGAGAGGGTTGGTTGCCGCCAAGCTTAATGAGTCGAGTTCACAACATTGACACTTGGGTCAAAAGATTAAGTAAATACGCAAACATCACAGCTATTTCACAAGAGTTAGTGAAGTTTGATACACAAATCATGCATAATCCTGAAATTCAGGGGAACGAATATCAACAAGGTACTCTCGCTGGATACGAAACCCGTCAATACCTATTAGAAAAATGGGGTAGAGACTGCGCCTACTGCGGAAAACCAGGACTTAAATTACAGGTTGAACATATTCAACCAAAAGCTAAGGGTGGATCTAATCGCATCTCCAATCTGATGTTAAGTTGTGAAAGTTGTAATCTCAAAAAAGGGACTCAAGACATTAAAGATTTTATAAAAAAAGACCCAGAACGGCTGAATAAAATATTAGAATTGTCCAAAAAACCAATGGCTGATACTGCTGCTGTTAACGCGACTCGGTTCAAACTATTGTCAACATTAAAAGCAACTGGATTGCCAGTAGAGATGGGTTCAGGTGGGCTGACTAAGTTCAATAGGACTACTCAAAACTTAGAAAAAACACACTGGATCGATGCCGCTTGTGTTGGTACTTCTACACCAGAAAAACTCAATATCAAAGGTGTTCACCCACTATTAATTAAAGCCAATGGGCATGGAACCCGTCAAATGTGTGGCACAGATAAACATGGTTTTCCCATACGTCACCGGACAAAGAAACAAATCCATTTTGGCTTCCAGACTGGAGATATCATCAAAGCTGTCGTTACCAAAGGAAAAAAAATCGGCACATATATTGGTCGAGTTCTTTGTCGTGCAACTGGCAGTTTTGATATTTCTACTAAGACAGGTAGGGTAACAGGGATAAGCCACAAATATTGTTCACCCATTCAAAAAAAGGACGGCT
>CAZZYE010001280.1:0-2407 GCA_964658145.1 uncultured Stigonema sp. | reverse complement strand
CATGAGCACTGCTGTGCCCCTACCGTTTGTGTGTTCATTTAACCGGATTTGATATAAGTCCTATTCTTGTAAAAATGCCTAACGACTAGAAGTCGCGGCTAGACGAACAAAGCCTGCCTCCGCAGGCTAATAGAGTCTGTTGGCGTTGAGTGTTGCATTTGTTGTGATTGTAAGTAGGGCAAATGTGCTTAACCTTCTACGTAACGTTAGCACCGTTGCTCGTGAAGTAATATTTTATAACTTACAAATCGCTTTGAGAACTTGTAGCAACTGAATTGCTCGCTCAGATTCCATTAAGTTCAATTCTGGCATTAGCTGATAAGTTGGGGGATTTCCTTGCAGGATATACACAAACTGATAACTACGTCCATTTGTAGTCAAACCCCAAACTGATTTTTGGTATTTGAGGTTGTTATAAGCATAAGTGAGTAATTGCGCTAAACCCTCTGATACGTCAACACTACTATTTTTAGATTCAATTACCAATACCCAAAAGTACGTGTTAGCTGTTGTCCGGTTAGACTTGTTAATTGCAAGAATATCCATCCTGCCTGTAATTTTTGTATCCTCGTCTTCAATGACAATATCGGCAATGTTTTCCTCTAAGTTAATTTTGATAGGATAACGATAAAATCCAGCTAGGCGCATTAATGGAAAGATTGTTAAAACACTAACGAGTCCTTCAGCAACTTTTCCTTCTATAAGGTAGTTATCAAAATCATTCCGAATTTGCACCAGTTCCTGTTGTTCAAACTCAGTTAAAGGTTCCAGAGATAATAAGGGCGTGAAAGAACTATTGTATTGCCTTTGAAAGCCAAAAAGACGATGTATCTCACCCAAAGATAAGTTTTTTGCTTGGAGAATTGCCATAGGTTTAGTTGTTCTGTTTGTAAGAGTTATTTACTAATTTTAGGATTTTGGTACTGGGGTAAAATGTTGATTTCAACAACCAATAAATGTTTTTGTAGGCACAGTCCAACAAACATATATATTCTATAGGATTCCTATTCAATTTTTGAAATACACGTAGGGTGGGCATTGCCCAGCATATCCGGGTTTTGGTGGGCAATGCCCACCCTACGCTACTTATATATTTTTCACGCTATAGGCGCACGGATTCCTATAGAAGAATAAAACTACAAAAAAGGTGTTCCGCTATGAGCCAACCATTAACTGAGGATATATGCTGGATAACCACGGAGATCGACCTACTACCCGACAACGAAGGGACGCGCTATGAAATTGTTGATCTTGCCTAATTTTAGCTGTTCTGGAGCGCGGTTTTTTTGTAGATGTGGGATGTACTCGCTCTTTTAACACTGCTCCCCATGCCCAAGAAGAAAATCCTTTCCTGATCTTTAGGCGTTACTCAGTAATTAAATGTTATATTCGTTAGTAATTTAAGTTTTATTATTGCCTATATGAGCAGTGATATTCCTGTAAAAATCCTGTTTTTGGCAGCCGACCCAAGTGATGCTTCTCGGCTACGCTTAGGGCAAGAGTTACGAGATATCAAAGAACGGTTGCGAAGAGCCAAAGTGCCAGAAAAGTATCAGCTAGAACAGCGAGAGTCGGTTCGTGTAGGGGATATCACTCAGGCAATATTTGATGTTGAACCAAATATTATACATTTTTCTGGACATGGTACAAGTAAGGGTGAGCTTTGCTTTGAGAATGAAGTAGGCACAGTTCAGCCAGTAGCTCCTGATGCTTTATCAAAAATGTTTAAGTTGTTGGCACAAGTGAATTGTGTGGTGCTAAATGCTTGCTATTCTAAGACTCAGGCAAAGGCAATTGCTAAATATATCCCGTTTGTGATTGGGATGAATAATGCAATTGGCGATCAAGCCGCGATCGCCTTTGCTGTTGGTTTTTACACAGCATTAGTGGCAAATCGTTCCATTGAAGACGCTTATGAATTTGGTCGTTTAGAGATTGAACTAGAGAGTATTCCAGAACATCTCAAACCAGTTCTTTTTGTAAAAAAAAATCTCTATCTACCACTCAAAAACTGAGAAATGAAAAAGCAATTATTAACCCATTCATACCCCAGAATGGCAGAGTAGAAGATCCGCAACTTTTCTTTGGACGAGAGAGGGAAATCCAACGGGTATTTGAGGTGCTAAAGAGCGGTAGTAGTGTAGCAGTGATTGGAGAGGAGGGTATGGGCAAGTCTTCTCTACTCTGGGTGATTTGCCAACAGGCTGAAACTGATCTACAACCACCGCGTCAGCCAGTGTTTTTAGACTTGAATGAAGTTGATAATGAAGATGACTTTTACAGGGCGTTGTGTCACGAGGTTGGTATCCCGGAAAGCACAGGGTATATGTTAAGCCGGAATTTGCGATTGCATAATAAGGTATTACTAGCTTTAGACAATGTCGGCAAGATGACTTGGCAGGGGTTT
>CAZZYE010001279.1:0-2412 GCA_964658145.1 uncultured Stigonema sp. | reverse complement strand
ATTCCCCATTCCCTACTCCCCATTCCCTTTGCAAATACTTGCCCCATTCTGCTGCTAACGGGATTTCTGTAAAGGGGATGCGTACCGAGTGAGTAGGTTGAGGAAATACAAATTCCAACTCTATAGTCCGACCTTTTTCTGGTGGATTTTCTGTGTCTACTGGTTTATCATCTATTAAAAGGCTGATTTGGAGAACGTCATTTAAAGAAAATGTTTCTAGCTGAATTGGACCGGTGGGTGTGGGTTTTCCCCAAGTTATGTTGTTGCCTTTTTGACCTAAAACCGCATAAATATCATACTTAGCTTTTTCAAATTGCTGCGCCCAGGTGCGATAGGCTTCAATTTTTTGATACTCCTTCGATCCTTGCCAAGCCAACCAGAAAAATGCTACTAACAGGGGTAACCACAAAAGACCATGTTCCATTATTTGTAACTATCCTGCAATATCTAGCTACTAAGAGTGTAGATGAGTTATGTATAGAATTCAGGTAGTCAGCAATTGGCAAAAAGCGTATTCTGGGTTGATATGAGAAGACTTATACTATTCTGCTTGTTTGTGATTGGGTTGGGAGTTGCACTGTTTAATTTTATGAATTTTCAGGGATTGGCAGCTCAAGGGGAGTTTAAGACGATTGTACTGAATTTTCGGGAAGATATTCCTCAGCAGGTCTTGCAGCAGGATCTGCAGGCGATCGCCCGTAATTATAGCGTTACACCCCAATTCGATAATAAATTTGCCGAAAAGGATCATGTGTATATTATCAAGGGCGATCGCCAGCGACTGAAAGATCTGCAAAAATCAGAGTTTGCTCAAGCAACCGAATATATTGAGCCAAATTACATCTATAAAATCCCCAAACCAGGTAAAGTTGCTTGGCTGGGAGAATATTTGCAGCCCCAAGCTGACGAGGTGAAACCTGCCTTAAAAGGTCCCAACGATCCCTATTACAGCAAGCAGTGGAATCTCCACAATATTAACGTTGTCGGGGCGTGGAACCAAACTAAAGGCAAAGGCATAAAAGTTGCCGTAATTGACACAGGCATTACTCAGGTGCGTGACTTAGTAGAAACAAAATTTGTTCCCGGCTACGATTTTGTTAACGACAAAGTAGAAGCTAAGGATGACAATGGACATGGCACTCACGTCGCCGGGACAATTGCCCAATCAACTAATAACTCTTATGGCGTAGCTGGAATTGCTTACGAAGCTAGCTTAATGCCGTTAAAAGTACTCAGTGATTATGGCGGCGGTACTGTTGCTGATATTGCCGAAGCGATTAAATTTGCTGCTGATAATGGCGCAGATGTGATTAATATGAGCTTGGGTGGTGGCGGTGAAAGCCATCTGATGAAGTCAGCGATCGAATATGCCCACAACAAAGGTGTAGTCATCATCGCCGCAGCTGGGAACGAAAACCAGAATTCCGCTTCCTATCCAGCGCGTTATCCCCACGTCATCGGCGTTTCGGCATTAGGTCCAGATGGAGAAAAAGCAGCGTATTCTAACTTTGGCGCTGGAGTTGATATTTCTGCTCCTGGTGGCAGTGATGCTGGTAAAATTTTGCAAGAAACCATTGACATGGAAAACAACGGTGTCGGGGTGTTTCTTGGCTTCCAGGGTACAAGCATGGCAGCTCCCCATGTGGCAGGTGTAGCGGCTTTGGTAAAATCTACTGGCGAGAAATCCCCAGATGAAATCCTTAACATCCTGAAACAATCAGCAAGAAATGTTAATGATGATGGATTGAACTACTACGGTGCTGGACAACTCGATGCCGAAGCAGCTGTACAACTTGCCACTCATGGGCAAATCAGTTTCCAAGATTTCTTCCGGTGGCTACGGGATAGCGGCTATCTTAATCCTGGCTTTTGGATTGATGGGGGTGCGATCGCCCTGTTACCCAAGATTTTGATGGTAGTTGGTTCCTATCTGCTAGCTTGGTTTTTACGGGTTTACTTCCCGTTCCGGTGGAGTTGGACTTTATCACTAGGATTAGTTGCCGGCAGTTCTGGGTTATTCCCCCTCAAGGGATTTTATATCTTTGACCTACCCCAGTGGCCTTTCCGGTTATTGGGTAGTTCAATACCGGAACTTGGCAACACACTTCAGGGAACTGGTTCATTTAATCCCCTGTTTGCTAGTGTGCTAATTCCCATCGTTCTCATGGCGTTCCTGCTAGGACATCCTAACTGGAAGTGGTTTGCGATCGGTTCATCGTTAGGTGTAGCTGCGTGTTTGGTAGTAAGTGCAGTATCAGATCCAGCAGTTTGGGGATTGGGAAGTGGTATAGACCAAATATTCCTGATCGCTAATGCCCTACTTTGTTTCGGACTTGCCCGTTTAGCATTGAAAAATGAAGAAGCTAATTGTTAATTGTTAGTGGATAGTTGTTTGTTGTTTGTTGTTAGTTG
>CAZZYE010001278.1:0-2415 GCA_964658145.1 uncultured Stigonema sp. | reverse complement strand
CCCTCATCCCCCTCATCCCCCTTGTCCCCTATACCCGTTCGACGATCTAACTACCAAGAACGGCTTCCCGGTGGCGCAATGTTGGATATGATTGCCATCAGTGCCGGAGATTTTTTCATGGGAACCTCTACAGAAGACATTGAGCGGGTTTTACGGCTGGAAACCTGGTTTAAACGTTGGGATGTGTCCAAGTGGCTGCGCCCGGAAATGCCTCAGCATCGGGTGAGTGTACCTACCTTTTCTATCAGTAAAACACCGATTACCCAGGAGCAATGGCAAGCTGTAATGCAAACCAATCCCTCCCAATTTAGCGGTCTTTTGCGTCCGGTGGAAAATGTCTCCTGGTGGGATGCGCTTGAGTTCTGCGATCGCCTCACCCAACTCACAGGCAAACCCTATCGCCTGCCTACCGAAGCAGAGTGGGAATATGCTTGCCGCGCCGGAACCCAAACCCTCTACAGTTTCGGTAACAGTAAACTGCCGCTCCGAAGCTATGCCTGGTACACTTGGAACGCCCAGAATAAAACCCAACCTGTAGGACAAAAGAAGCCAAATACCTGGGGGCTGCACGATCTGCACGGGTTAGTCTGGGAGTGGTGTGAAGATACCTGGCATGAGAGTCACAATGGCGCACCTACCGATGGCAGTGCTTGGAACGAAGACGGGCATCCGACGAAGCACGTAGTACGGGGTGGTTCTTGGTACAGCTTGGCAGACGATTGTCGCTGTGCCTACCGTTTTTGCTTTGATGCTAGTTTCCGATACCCTAGCATCGGGTTTCGTTTAGTGGCATCTTTCTAATCAAATCCTGATATTGATGAAAATACAAAACTTGATGATAAAACTTATTTGATTTGGGAAATTGTCAATCAAGGGGCAGTTGGTCGAAATCTTATCGGGGTTGATTTAACAGGAGCTTGTTTGGATTATGCAGATTTGAGAGAAGCGAACCTTTCTGATGCAAAATTAGGAGACTTTCTTGATAAAAATGAACTTGAGCGACCTTACCTTTGTAGCCTACGAGCGGTCAATCTTGCTGAAGCAAACTTAAAGAACAACAATCACAACCTGCCTAACTCCTGCAAGTTCTTCAAATCGAGTTCAAAATCTTCAATATCATACGAGTAAAGAGGAATATTGCGTTCCTTGAGCAACTGCCGAAATTGTATTTTATCTATTTGGGCTAACTTGCTGGCGTGTCCCAAAGCTAGTTTCCCAGTATGAAACAGTAGCAACGCAACTTCCTGCTTGAATTCGGCTTCTGTCATTCCGCAGGCACGCAAAGTTAGTTTCTTCTTGCTAAAAATTCAGCGGGTTAAACGCCGATAGTACAGACATTCACTCGCTTATTTATTTCACGAACCAGATGGCAAATTATTCGGGTCGATACCAAGGGAGCGCAAGTACTGCGCTAATTGTTCTGCGCGTTCGTCTGATGTCAAATAGCGATTTCGGCGTTCATCGTACCAAGACAGTAACTCCTGTGAAATACCACCAATGATACCCTGGTATCTACCAATCCCTAACCCGACTTCAGGCATCCAATAAGGTTCGCCAATTTGCAATTGATAATTACCATCCACCAACTTATAAACTTCAAATGGTTGATGTTGGTCGCGTCGCCAGTACTCTGGGTTGTAAATCACGTAGTACAGCACGCCCAGTTTTGTATAAATAGCGAGCTTTTCGTCGTATTCATTACCAGGTGTCTGAGACACCATCTCCAAGGTCAAAATGGGTACAACTTCGTTTTCTTCCCAAACCGCGTAACTTTTCCGGGATTTTCCACCCTTTTTACGTTCTACTCCCAAGGAAAGAAAGCCATCAGGCACCACAGGTACTCTGGGATTAACCCCCGTAGTATGATATACTGCCATGTCTACACCAAAGAACCAATCCATTCGATTTGCCCAAATTGAGGAAAGCAAAAACAGTAAAACGTTGGGCAAAAAATTCTGGTCCTCATTATCCACAGGCGTATCATCGGAACAGGGTAGTTCATCAGTAGTAGGTAACGCTTGTTTGAGATGGGATGACAGCATAGCCTTTGTCTCGATAGCGTTTATATCTTCTGATTATAAAACTTCTGGTTAATAGTTTATCTAAAATAAGAAATATTTAGCATTTCAAGCATTTTCACATCTGGAGGAGATGAAGGTTTTGGTGGAATATAAATAGTTGAGATAGGGGTTACTGGAGCTTCTACAACTTTTCGTAAGCAAATCGTGTTAATAACAGGCTTACAAAAAGGGTATTGTGCTGCTTCATAAATAGTTACTTCATGGTTTGAATCATAATATTTTTCTAAAAAATCTACCAGAATATGCAGATTTTTTAAGTCAATATGTTCTTTAAATGTTCGCTCACCGATTACACCTACTTGTAATAAAATTAATGCTGTTGAGCAGTCAAATT
>CAZZYE010001277.1:0-2416 GCA_964658145.1 uncultured Stigonema sp. | reverse complement strand
AAAGGCTTGTAGTTGCGAGCGAAGGAGCGCTATGAGCGCAACTAGGAACTAATAATGATTTATATATACCGACCTACTAAGCACTAACCGAATTGTATTAATTCTGCCAAAAAATATTTAACACATATTGCCCAAATGCGCCGTTCAGCCTCCCTTCAACGTTTATTAATCTATGGTCTGAGTGGTCCAATTATCGCTCTGAATATCTGGCTGCTGTCGGGACTCTTTAGCTTTTTTCAGCATCCAGTCTATATACTAAGTATTGCGGCGATTCTGGCTTTTTTACTGAACTACCCAGTTAAGTTCTTTGAACGCGCTCCCATGAACCGTTCACAAGCAGTCATCATTGTTTTACTCACAACTTTAACGCTGGTGGTCATTCTAGGTGTAACGCTAGTGCCGTTGGTAATTGACCAAACAACCCAACTGTTAAGTAAGATTCCTGCTTGGTCAACCGCCAGTCAAGCAAACCTGGCGTATTTTCAAGAGTTAGCAAAAAAGCAGCGTTTACCCATAAATCTCAGTGTTGTGACTACTCAAATCAATACCAGCATTCAGAACTTGGTGCAACAGCTAGCTGGTGGTGCTGTGGGCTTTGCGGGAACGCTACTGTCAGGATTACTTGACTTAGTATTAGTGGTCGTGCTGGCGTTTTATATGCTTTTATATGGCGATCGCGTGTGGAATGGTATAGCCCCTCACTTACCAGCTAATATTCGCATCCCCTTGACCACATCCTTGCAGCTGAATTTCCAAAACTTTTTCCTGAGTCAACTTTTGTTGGGATTATTCATGGGAATTACCCTCACCCCAATTTTCTTACTTCTTAAGGTGCCGTTTGCCCTATTGTTTGGCATACTCATCGGCTTATCTGAACTTATTCCCTTTATTGGAGCAAGTTTAGGTATTGGTCTGGTGACGATTTTGGTGCTGCTGCAGGATTGGAAGTTAGCAATTCAAGTCGCGTTGGCGGCAATTGCCATGCAACAAGTCAAAGATAACGTGTTAGCTCCCAAGTTACTCGGTGATTTTATCGGACTTAATCCCATCTGGATTTTTGTGTCTATTTTGGTGGGATTCCAGATTGGTGGGTTACTGGGGACAATCGTTGCTGTTCCGATTGCTGGCACTATTAAAGGCACTTTCGATGCTATCAAGAGCGGTAAGCCATCACCTCTGAGTGTTCCTCATGACTCATCACTTAATTGATCCGGCTGTTATTACTTTTAAATGAGCTTAGTTTTGCTAAAAAGCTGACCGATTGCTGTAAATTAAGTAGGAAAAGTAGGAAAAGACTATAAATAGTTGATCGTTAGGGATTTTTTCTCAGATCGTAACTCCTATTCTTAATCAAAACTTTATAAAAATCACATAATATTTTTTATGACTGGGTAAAGGGCAATACGGTTCAGTTAAGGATTGTTGGTGAAGGTTTTAGAGGATGTTTTCAAAGTGGTGGCTGATGTATCAAAAACTTTAGATCCTCCTAAATCCTCCTTAAAAAGGAGGACTTTGAGAAGGTTGTTCCCCCCTTGAAAAGGGGGGTTAGGGGGGATATCGATACAACCGTAGACTTTGAAAACATCCTCTTATATCATGTCCGATTAAATAGCAATGACATCATCGCATATAAGTAGGTCGAAAAAATAAATCATCTTTGGTTTGTAGTTGCGCTCATAGCGCTCCTTCGCGCGCAACTACAAGCCTTTTAAGTTATTTTACAAAACTTTACACATTTGGGATGATTCTCGCTGACCTACTTAGTTCCGGCGGAACGTCTCTACTAAGCTTTATTTATATTAACCGTAAAATCAGTATAAAGACTATGTATAGATTGCTTTTTTTTACTTAAAAAGATGTATAAAAATTTCAGATGTGCTTGATTTGTGAGTAACATTTCTATACCATTTGGCATAGATCTGCAACTTCTGCATTTCTCAACATTCGTACAATTAAAGTTGCACAATCTCAAATCACAATTCAAAATGGTATTGATTGCAAATTTCAGGGAAGCATTAG
This sequence comes from uncultured Stigonema sp., assembly GCA_964658145.1. Classification (GTDB taxonomy): domain Bacteria; phylum Cyanobacteriota; class Cyanobacteriia; order Cyanobacteriales; family Nostocaceae; genus Stigonema. Next base: position 397 of record CAZZYE010001277.1, on the reverse strand, counting down.
GCAAAATTAATTACGTAGTAGGCTTGGGTTTCCAATGAGACAATTGAACTTTGTGATGATATTTATCTTCTGTCTAGCTTTTGGTTTATTCACCATAGAAAACACAGAATTAGGAACAATTTACATTGTCCCAGGTTTACAGGTGCAAGCACCGATTGCAGTTGAGTTGTTTCTGGCGATCGGCTTAGGTGCAATTTTTGCTTGGCTGTTTAGTATCTGGACACGCTTGCAACGACTGCTAGTGTATAACCAACAAGTTCGCCAAAAAAATCTTCAAATTAAGGAATTAGAGAACAAAGTAGAACAGTACCAAGCGGAAGTTCAATCTTTACAACTGGCACTGCCGCCAGCAGGTAATTCCTTAAAGGAAGAAGGACAAGCAGCTAGTTAGTCGTTA
>CAZZYE010001276.1:0-2417 GCA_964658145.1 uncultured Stigonema sp. | reverse complement strand
CAAAGTCCCCCTTTTTAAGGGGGATTTAGGGGGATCAAACGATGTTTCATATCTACTACCAAGATGTGTACACCACGGTAGCCTTAAAAAGGGGGGAAAAAAGCCCCCCTTTTTAAGGGGGGTTGGGGGGATCTTCAGGGAGTGACGATTCTAACTGAACCTTATTGACATATACTTCGCACCTAAAAAGCAATAAATTGTATCAAATTATTAGCTGATTTCCCGTATTATTCCGGAGTCAAAATCGCCCAAATTCATAATAAGATGTTACAATTAATACTTTTGACCATGAACATACAGTATCTTCTTCGGCGTTTAAAGGTTGGGTTACACAACAAGTGGTGGCTGTTTAACTACCGCTTGCGAGATCTTCAGATTAAGCTACAGTTCTACTGGCTTCTGTATCGAGGCAGTCAAAAGCTAGATTTTAGCCAGAAATCGGCAATGTTCTTTGCGCCTCACCAAGATGATGAAACGTTGGGCTGTGGTGGCATAATTGCGCTGAAGAGAGAACAAGGTGTACCAGTTTCGGTTGTTTTTGTCACGGATGGTGGAGGTTCCCATACAGACCATCCTAAGATTACCCGTGAGGAAATTGTTCAAATTCGCAGACAAGAAGCACTGACTGCTTTGAATATCCTGGGTGTTGAGTCGAGAAATATTCACGAGTTGAATAAACGTGATGGCGCACTGTACCGGATGACGGAAACTGAACGACAGCAGACCATTGAGGAAATGGCGCAGTTGCTGCGTGTCTTCCAACCGAAAGAAGTGTACGTCACTCACAACAAAGATCGAAGTACAGACCATGAGGTTACTTATGAACTCGTTGTTGCTGCAATTGCTGCAGCCGGAGTCAAAGTGGATTTATGGCAGTACGCTATTTGGTTACACTGGAAATCTTTGCTGTTCCGAGATCTGAAGCTTGAGGAATTGGCAGGTGCTCATCGACTAAACATTGATACAGTGCAATCCAAGAAGAAGCAGGCTATTGTTACCTACCGTTCCCAATATTTACCGATAGATGCTGAATCTAGCCCCTTGCTTCCACCTGGTTTCCTCTGGCGATTTTTCTTAGCTCATGAGGTTTTTTTCAAATTAGAGTCATAACGAGCTTGTTAAAATCGATGATGCCATCCACTCACCTTATCCACACCCCAAATTTGAGTAACGACGCTGCACAACAATTTTGTTTCTGCACCTTAGCTATTGGTGCAAAGTATCGTGACCTTGCCAAGGATTTGGCAGCAGATTTAGAAAAATTTTCGTCGAATCAGCTGGTTATTCTCACTGATTGTCCAGAGGATTTTGCTCAGTGTTCTAAAGCACTGGTCTTTAAACACCATCAGCAGAGTGTAGCATGTTACCACGATAAACGCTACGTCATTGCCAAAGCTTTATCTCTTTACGATGCTTGTGTGTTTGTTGATGCTGATATGCGAATTCTCAAAGATGTGGCACCCATCAAGTGGCAACCAGGGATCTCTGCCCGTAGTTGTACAAATATTCTGCGACATTATGAACCAGTAGCAGGAAGACCCGATCGCCTCAAACGTATGCAACTTATTGGCAAAATTGCTCAAAAGTTAAATCTGGATTTAGAGCAAGTGAATTTTGTCAGCGAGTTTATGTTTGTCGTTGCTAAAGACTCAGGTAAAGAAATGAAATTTCTGGAACTGTGGGAAAAAATTGGCAACTACTTTGAGCTAAATGGGGTATATGACAGTGAGGGGAGTGTCATGGGATTAGCTGCTGCTGCTACTGGACTTCCGATCCGCCATCATGAAATGCCAGAAATTGAATTTTTTAACGACAAAATTGATGCGATCAGAATTAAAAAGGGGCAGGTTGATCCGGCTAAGTTGCAAGCCTATTTTGAGAATCACAAACAGAAAGCATACCCAGAGCGATCGCTCTTTGAAAAAGCCACTAGCAGAATCGGGAAATCTCTTAGACATTTCTCTGCTTTAGCCCGCTTGCGAGTCGCTACTTTAAAGAACTTTGCTTTTTATTATCAGGGATAGAGATCCACTCAATTGCCCCCAATTCCTGGAAAACCCCACCCCGTCGTGGCAACTTTACCCCCCTGTAGTCAAGAATGCTCGCGTTCGGACACCGACAAGCGAGGGGTCAAACTAGTTTGGCATCTTCACATAGAAACGGTATAAGTCAATACGGTTCAGTTAAGGCGTTGATCCCCCCAACCCACGCCCTTCGGGTGACGCTCGTTCCTCGCTACCGCTTCGAAGATCGCCAGTTGCCTACGGCGGGAAACCAGCCTACAGCACTGGACTCACCAGTCGCCTTCGGAGGGAGACACTCATAATGCGCGCTGGCTCCCCTTAAAAAGGGGGGCTTTTTCCCCCCCTTTTTAAGCTATCCATTACCCGGATCTTTCTCAACAATTGCAAAAACCA
>CAZZYE010001275.1:0-2418 GCA_964658145.1 uncultured Stigonema sp. | reverse complement strand
GTATTGTGGATAATGTCATGACGCAGCGTGGAACTCGTACTATGGCTTTAGACCTCAAAACACACAATGTGTATTTGACCACAGCTAATTTCAGACCAACGCCCAACCGTATCCCAGGACAGCCATTCGTTAGACCGAGTATTATACCAGGTACTTTCGTAGTTCTAATCTATGGACGGTAACTTACCGCGATTACCACCTAAAGCGTCTCCCGACACCGCGTAACATAACTTAACCTTTATGGGCACGCGTCACAGATGTAGGCGATCGCTCATTAAAACACATTCACCAGTGTGCCCGACTTTGGAGCGTCTTGCCTGTGGCATCGCACTGCTTACGGAGGCGCTGACATCAAGAGCAAGGGACATATATAGTTGGGGTGTGTCCGTGCGATCGCTTCACAATTATCAATAGAATAATAGGGCTGGTATAGTTACTGTGCATTCAGCCAGTTACCAACGTCATCACTTTCATGTGTTGGTTTAAGGTACAAAGTACAAATTCTTTCCACCTCTTCATCCGGTACACTTTGTTTGTTACACCAAGCTTTGATGCAAGCATCACTCAGTTCTTCAACTAAGTCGTAATCAACTACAGCAATTTCAGTATCTTCAGTACATGCAATTAAGTCAAGAAGATTGACAATACTTGGTTCCCGTACCTGTCGAGTTTTAGGGTTATAAATAATTCCATGATACTTATTATTGTAATTTAGTAAAACGTAGATAGATGGTTCAGTTTCTTGAGTAACTTTTGCGCTAACAATATCGTTCTTAATAGTCAGGGCATAATTACGATGTATTTGTAATTTGGCAGTGTGTTGGTAATACGGTGAAATATCCAAATCTGCCAAAGCATCTAAGTTTAGTTCACCAGATTTAATAGTGACCTCGGATGCCATATCCGGCAGATTAATTTCTTGAGTATCAGCAGCAGTTAAAACAGGCAAGTCAATTAGCTTTCTAGATTCCCCATGACGTAATATGAGGTTTTCCCAACGTCGCCTGATACTCAGCAAATCATATTTAAGATTTGTCTCCTGCTTTAAAGTAGGAACAAAGGTATATACTTCAACTGTTCGGGGACAATGCCAAAAACGCAATATACGTCCGGCGCGTTGAACCGGACCAATGGGAGTCCAATCAATGTCGTAATTGATAACTACAGATGCATCTTGCATATTAACACCAACTCCATGAGCATCTGTTGAGATGAAAACATCATCGATTTCTGAACTCATGGCTTTCGTCAATTATGAGCAGCCAGCGTTGTTCGTGAATATTCTCTTTAATTTCGTTAAATAACTCAAGACTACCATCTTGCTCTACACTTAGGTTGAAATCATGGATTTTGCTAAAGCTGGGAGTGCGATCGCCCTACTAAATTTTACGTATAGCTTAGGGTATAAGCATTAGTAGCTGTTAAATGAATACTTAGCCTCTCTACAATTGCAGATACCGCGCTTTACAATTCTATTTATCTAAGTCCAGCCAAAGCTAAATCACGTAACGCAAGACCTGATGAATAATAATACTTTTTTAGTAAAGATAGAACATTTGTATTGGTAATGTAAACCGTAACAGCAGGTAGGTATTTTCCGTATTTCGTTCAGGCAAGCGGTTGTAAGAAGCGGCTTACCGCACTTGCATCGCTACTTCACTCGACTGAAGAACGTTATTGTTAAAGACATTAATTAAGCGGAGTACGATCGCTACTTTGCCAAGACTGTTGGTCAAGTCGAGGTTATGATTCGGGGTAAAGTGCGTAGCCGTGCGAAGTATCGCCCTCATTTTTCTACAGAACTGGGGGAGCTAAGTAGACGCATAGCAGCAAACCTGTAGCATCGCCTCCTACAATAAAACTCTTATTTGGTAGTGCATCCAACAGTACTAATCAATACAACATTTCTTAACCTATAATTCTGACCTTAGGCGGTTATAGAGCAGAGGTGACGGATGTAGTGTCAAACTATAACTGAACAGGGATTCCCCAAATGTCAACAACCAACATAACCTACACGCAAGAAGAACAGAAGAATATCGAGCTTGCCAAAGAATACATGCTCATCGCTTACGATCCCAAGCGTGCCAGCGCCGAGGCTGTAGCACATTTGTGCGCTCCTGGCAACAAGTTCATTGCTCCTACGACGTTCCCTAGTGTTAATACCTTGGAAGAATATGCTGAAGATCACGGTAAAATCATGCAGCAAGTCAACGATTTACACATTGTCAATTTCGATGTTCTATTTGCCAAAGGAGACAGTGTATGTATAAGGTATACCGCTGAAGGAACTCATAGCGGTGCGGCTCATGGGGATATCGAGGCTAGTGGGAAAAAGGCGCAGTGGACGGCAAGTGCATTATTTAAGGTAGAGAATGGGAAGCTGGTCGAATTTATCAAGGACTGGAACAAGTTGTC
>CAZZYE010001274.1:0-2421 GCA_964658145.1 uncultured Stigonema sp. | reverse complement strand
ATAATTCATAATTCATAATTTATAATTCTAAAGCACATTGACGCGACCATCCTCGCGAAGGTAGAGTGAGCGATCGCCTGGAGAATGCCAATTAGGACGAAGTTCTACTCGTAGCGTGCCAAAGTTTGGTTTAGAGACAATTGCCGTGAGTGGTGATCCCATTTCATCCCAAAACACCAGAGACACGTATGTCAGAGTACCATCTAAGATCTCCAACTGTAACTTTTGTCCGGGTTGCAAGGGAATTGGATCAGTGCCATACAGTTTCTCTAATTTTACTAAACTGGATGTGCTATTTACTACTTCTACGCGGATGTATTGACCTGGTGTAAACTGAATTGGTTTTGGACCACACTGAGAAGCACATGTTCCAGCAAGTGTCACGTTAGGTTTCTGAGTCGCTACTAGAATCAGGGCTGTGACTATTAAGGTTGCACCGAACTTAGACATAGAATAAGGACTTACACAGTTTGGCATAAAGCCTAACACCGTAGACGACGGTTTGAGTAGCTTTAATGTCAAAGAAGTCGTGACGTCAGTCGTCAGAAGTAAAGACTGGTTAGTGGTTACAAAAACATCCAACTAACAACTGTACGGGCGAACGGCCCTTCGGGTTCAGCAGTCGCCTACGGAGGGAAACCCTCCTGCAGCGCTGCTTCACCGTTCGCCCCTACTAGCATCTAACTACTTTTTTATATCGTGCATATCTCTGACTATTTTTGTCACCAGCTTTCTTCCTGCAAATCTTACGGACGTAGCCAGTATCTTATTTATCACACCAGGAATGACAACAGTTTTGTTTGCCATTAAACCGTCATAGCCAATTTTTGCCACGGTTTCTGAATCCATTATCCTCCAAGCATCGGCATCCTTTGCCTTAGACATAGCTGCTGTTTGTTGAAATCCAGATGCTGTTGCTCCTGGACAAAGAACGGACACGGTGACACCTGTACCCTCTAATTCATTAGCGATCGCTTCTGAAAATGATAAGACATAGGCTTTAGTTGCAAAATAAACAGCCATCAGAGGTCCTGGTTGAAAAGCAGCAAACGAAGCAACGTTTAATATTTTTCCATAACCTTGCTTTACCATGTCCTTAAGGAATAACTTAGTTAAATGGGTGACACACACCACATTTACCTGTAGCATTTCCAGTTCAGTAGTAAGGTCAGTTTCATTAAAGAATCCATAGCTACCAAATCCAGCATTATTCACCAGCACATCAACCTTGATGGATGCTTGTTGCAGCATAGTTAAAATTTCTGATGCGGATTTTTGTATAGATAAATCCTTAACAATTGGTTTGACAAAAATGCCATATTTTTGTTGAAATTCCTCCGCGATTTCAGTAAGCTTTTCTCCCCTTTTATCTACTAAAACGAGATTGTAACCATCACGCGCAAATAAAAGCGCGAATTCGTAGCCTATTCCACTAGATGCCCCAGTAATTAGAGCAGTTTGTTGGCGATGAGCTTGAAATCTTGTATTCATATAGCAATCCTATTTAAGTCGTGAAATCGCAGTAAACATAGAGCTTAGGCAGTTCTAGCTAACTCAAAAATATTAGCTAAAAAGTATTCAACAACACTGATTTTTTATCAATTTAAATCTATGTCTACTCATCTGTGTTGCCAAATTGGTAATCCTTAAATTTAAATCTATGTCCACCGATCTATAAAGTCAATATATTAAAAATAAAGCCAAAGATGAATACATCTGATACATCGGTATTTATCTTTTGCTAACTAGAAAAAAATATACTTTTTTAATATCTCTAGTATATCGATATAACAAATTCAATAAAGCAAAATCGAAGTTTAAAAAAAATGCTGTTACAGGTAATACTGCTCGGTTAAGCCAAGAATATCCCCCCAACCCCCCTTAAAAAGTTCTGCTTAATTCTCCTAAATCCCCTTTTAAAGGGGGTCGCCGCAGGCGTTCTTGATCGGTGACTAACGTGAAACTCGTCTTAACCGAGCAGTATTGTGTTACAGGTAATACTTAATAGTAAGAATAACTCGAATTTTCTTAATCTACTGTTTGTTTTATTGCATATTTATGACTAGCTTTGTCACCATTTTTCTTGGTGTAAATCTTACTGAGACTTCATTGCTAATTCTTTACTTTCGGGATTTATTGATCAGAATATTTTGCTTTTTTATACTTAATGGTCAGTGGGCAAGCTGATAATTGAGCAGCATCCGATCTTGCGCTCTCTACACGACCACTGATTTTGTATTAAATCGCTACATTCTCACTATAAAACCAAGAAATCCGTTATTTTTGCTAATTTAAAATACTTTAGCTGACGTTGAATAATTTACTCCTTTATTGCAGAGAATTTTCCAAAAAGTTGATATTTGTTCCAATACGGTTCAGTTAAGATAATTTACCAACCGATAGCCTATGTAGAGACGCGAA
>CAZZYE010001273.1:0-2423 GCA_964658145.1 uncultured Stigonema sp. | reverse complement strand
CAGGCGAAGATGATGTTAATAGGGTAGTCCTTAATACGGACTACCCTGAAACCGACTCAAACAATAACGCGGAATCGATTTCAATTTGGCGTTGCTTACCAGATGGGAACAGATTTGCTCAAATTCCACCCATTCATGACCAAGCGACTGGGGTAGAAATTCAAAGGCAGATGGATTCTGAGGGGTTGACGGCGCAGAAAGTTGTATCGAGAGCTGTAGCCTTCAGTAAAGTGCCGTTAATGCTCTTGGAGACGTTAGGAAACATTGGTTCTAAGTTGGTTGAACGATTCTCGCCCTTTGACTCTGAGTCAAATGAAGTGTCTCTCGCTGTTCCAGTGAATGTAGAAAGCGCGATCGCTAACCTTGCTGGAACGATGGGACGCTCAACGTCGCGACCGAGCGCTCCCAAGCTTTACGGCAAGGGTGAGGACAAAATAGAGTATTTCCAGGATTCTAAGTTGAAGGAATACGGTGTTAATCTCAATGATGAGAATTTAATTAACGTGGCGATCGCAGCCAGCAGTAAAGATTTTGAGATAGCCACAGACTGCTTTTTGGACTGGATTAAGAGACAGAAGACTGACGATGAGGGCAACATTACCAAGACAGACCGTCTCGGCAATGTTGAGAGAATCAACCCAACACAGAAGTTCATTAATGCGATTAATTACAAGTGGAAACCTCGCGGGTATGAAGAGAAAGTAGCATCGGAGAAGTTACAGAATGCTAGCGCTTACGTCGCTAAACAACCAGAAAAAGAACCCTCAGAACAGCAGCTGCTTTATCTTGTAGAAGCAAAAGAGAAAGGACTGATCCAGAACTTATTTGACAGTGCAGGTGATGGAGTACTTAAGGTTATAGATAGGCTTGGGTTTGCTATGCCTTGGTATGAATGGCTTGGATTACAAACGAATTAAGTAGTCATCATCAGAACGTGGCTGTGTGAAACGCGATCGCTCTTTGATCTCGCTGTGCAGACGCACGCGTCGGCTCCACAAGTTATCCTTTTTATACTCATCCCTAAAACGGACACAAACTAAATATATTAATTAATAATTTATTAAATATAAAGTAAAAAAAATATTCGTTTATGTCCGTAAAAAGGACGACCGGGGATAGCACTCACCACCCCCAACCACAATAAAGTGGTCTATCATTTTACCAACACCATTCCTGCTGCTTTGGGGTCAAAGTTGGGGGGGAAGAGAGTGGGACAGGGGTAGTTTTTAGTGAAAAGTTTACAAGTCTCAGCACTAGTACTATCATCTGTGTACTGCGCTTTTTGCAAGTTGGCTTTTTCCAGTTTGGCACGGCTCAGGTCGGCATTGCTCAGGTTGGCACGAACTTTGCGGAGTAATAGCAGGTGTTAACTTGACGAACACTAATTGTGATTAACTGAGTAATGGTGCAATTGCTGCTTTTAGGGAGATGTGTGATGTTCGGCATGACTACTCGTTGGGGCAGGTTACTAAGTATTGCGATGAGGAGTACTCTTGGTGGTGCGATCGCTCTCTCCACAAATTCCGCTCAAGCCCAAATTACCCCAGATATGACTCTGCCCAATAACTCCAGCATCACACGAGAGGGGAATATCCACATCATTGAAGGTGGAACCAGAGCGGGTGGCAATCTATTCCACAGTTTCCAACAGTTTTCTGTTCCTACTGGCGGCACTGCTTTCTTTAATAATGCTGCGGATATTCAAAACATCATCAGCCGAGTTACGGGTGGGTCAGTCTCGAACATTGATGGGCTAATCAAAGCTAATGGTACAGCTAACCTGTTTCTGATTAACCCCAATGGGATTGTATTTGGTAAAAATGCCAGTTTGAATGTCGGCGGTTCGTTTGTGGGAACTACAGCCAATGCAATTCAATTTGGGAACCTTGGGTCTTTCAGTGCTACTAATCCAGAAGCGCCCTCACCATTGCTGACAATCAATCCATCGGCATTATTATTCAATCAAATAGTGAGGAGTGCATCGATTCAAAACAGTTCAACAGCGCCAGCAGGATTAACTCCCTCTGGCTTAAATGCATCAGGTTTACGTGTTCCAGATGGTAAAAGTTTGCTAATAGTTGGTGGCAACATTAGCATGGATGGCGGACAACTGAATGCTTATGGTGGAAGAGTCGAGTTGGGAGGATTAGCAGCAAGAGGAAATGTGGGGCTAAATGTGGATGGCGATAAATTGAGCTTGGACTTTCCTGCTTCTAGTACCGAAGAAGATATATTTCTTAATAATAAAGCTCGTATATCTGTAGCAGCAGGTAGAGGAGGAGATATTGCGGTTAATGCCCGTAATTTAGAAGTTTCTGGAGGAAGTGTACTAAGTGCTGGTATTGGGGAAGGCTTAGGTAATGCTGGAGCAAAGGCTGGCGATATTACGCTTAATGCTACTGGAGATATAAAGATTGATGGAA
>CAZZYE010001272.1:1449-2425 GCA_964658145.1 uncultured Stigonema sp. | reverse complement strand
ATTGTTGTGCCCCTACAAGAGCGTCTGTGGTTCAAATATATGAAATTGGCTGTAAATAAGCTAATTGCTTTCTTCAGTCAGCAATTCTAAATTAACTGTCACACACTGACTCAGAACATTTTCTCGTTCCTACACACGCAATTTACACTTAATTGAACTTATTTATAGCAGTCCTATCAGATTTGTGAAATTATTCGTAGGGTGGGCATTGCCCACCAAACCTGATAATGGTGGGCAATGCCCTAATACAGTTCAGTTAAGCACCAGATCGGAAACCCGGTAACTCTAACGAAACCGGGTTTCTTTGCTCCCACCTATCCTTAACTGAACCGTATTGGGCAATGCCCACCCGACAACATCATCTATTATTCATGAATGATTTAGGATTGCTATATAAGAAATTTATAAGGATATGTCCGTTGCTTCACTGCTTCATCACCTACTTAAACAGCGATACTTATTTATTCACAATTGTATTCACAGAATCTTATTGGATATTTCGGCAGATCCACAGAAGTTGTTTAAAACTGTTAGGGGCTAACTTTGAAATATCAAAGCACCAAGCAAGTTAAGCCTTCAAGCTTTGAAGAAGTTGCCAACAGCTTGATTAACAACTTAAGTCAATTTATTCCTGGTTAGATCGAATCTGTTTTTAGGGTTTTCCTAAGTTCTATCACTTCTTTGATGGAACTTGAATACCTAAATCACGGTGAAAGTAAAAGGCATCTCTAAGTCTCCTCATTTTTAACAAACATCTAGTTTTTTGGAAGAACAAGTTTTATGTCTACCTTACAAAAACTTTCATTCGCCTTGGTTGGAACAGCAATTTTGATCATGAGTGTAAAACCAGCTAGCGCTGTTAGCCTCACAGAAGATATAACTGCGAATAGGCAGGAGGGTCTCTCTACCACCGTCGCTGGAGCTAGGACAATTACCTTTGATAAAATTGTCAATCAGGGAGACGTGAACGCAGGCA
>CAZZYE010001272.1:0-1439 GCA_964658145.1 uncultured Stigonema sp. | reverse complement strand
AAGGACGCACTAATTCAACAAGGCGCACTAATCAGAGGGAATAATGGTACACTAACCAGCGTCGATGGGGTTGTTACATTTTCTACCCCTGATGGTTCCACACCCGCGATAGTTAACGGTAGCGTAAGTGGGCAGTACGCTACACCCGCTGGCGATCAAACCAATTTTCTGACAATTTCTCAAAAGGGTAGCGGTTTTGCGGGCGGTACTGGTGAAGTGGATCTTCACTTTGCTCAAGCGCTTGATTACTATGGTTTAGACTGGGGTTCAGTGGATGCCTATAATTCCATTCAATTCTATAACGGCAATACATTGTTAAAAACCTTATACTGGCAAAGATGTTCCTGGCGCTCTAGCTACTGGCGATCAGACGAGTTCTCAAGACAACGTTTTCGTTAATTTCTACGCTGACAAGAACGAGATGTTTGACAAGATAGTTCTAACATCAACTTCCCCTGCATTTGAAACTGATAACTATGCCTACAGAGTAGCTAGTGTTCCTGAATCCAGTTCTATGTTGGGTTTATTAGCTTTTGGTGCTTTGGGCGCAGGCTCATTCTTAAAGCGCAAGCAAACACAAATAGTTTAAATCAACCCAGGCTTTCCGCTCGTTCCTACGCAGAGCATAGGAACGAGAAAAAAATTAGCATAACAAGTAAGCATTTTACGTGAAAATGCTTACTTGTTATGAGATTCTAAATATCTTAAAATCCTTTGATTTTCAAGTGCTAGCTCTCTGATATCAGCTGTATTATCATCGATGCGTCTTTGAACATCAATCATCTGTCGCTGCATATTAGCTGTTTGTCGCTGCATTTCATCAACTCTAGGCAAAATGCTGCTAGCCTGATCGGTTAATGCCTGAATTGCTTTAGCGTTAGATTCTATGAGTCTAGGTAAAATGCTGCTAGCTTGATCAGTTAATGCCTGAATTGCTTTAGCGTTAGATTCTATGAGTTTCTCAATGCGGTCTAAATCACTCATATTTTCTTTCGAGGCTGATATTAAGTATATGCTAAAACATTATATTAAATGCACTAAAACTTTTTTCTTGTAGGGTAAGTATGCAAGCCTTGCCCAAAACAGGCAATTCGTCCCATCCCACAAGCTTCACCCAACCTGAAATAATTCAAACTGACTCAAGTAGGTCGAAAAAATAAATCATTATTGGTTCGTAGTTGTGCTACCCTTGCGGGAAGCCACTGACGCTCCTGACGCTCGAGAACTCGCTAACGCTTCGCTATCGCTAACGTGTCTACAGCCCGCTCTGAAGCGCAACTACAAACCTTTTAAGTAATTTTACAAAAATTTACATACTCCCTTCCCGCCATAAGATTACCGATCCTCTTCTCTTCTTTCTCCCTTGTGCTTCGCGTCTAGCCTGCGGCTTCTGCTTTGCAGTACGCGGTTCATTCAAATAGGTATTCTTCGAGCGGTTC
>CAZZYE010001271.1:0-2426 GCA_964658145.1 uncultured Stigonema sp. | reverse complement strand
CTTGCTGCAACCATGTAGCGGAAGATGTATTCCACTAACTCAATGTAGTTACGAGCTGCTTCAGGAGAGGATGCCCAAACTGTAACTCCGTGGTCACGGATCAACAGGGCGGGGACTTGCGGGAGAGTAGCAAGGAAACGCTGTTTAATCTCAGATGCAATGCGAGATACTTGTGAATGGTTAGCAAATATGGGGATAACACAACGAGGATTATCTTCCCACATTCCCAGTCCTTTGAGCATTTCCAAGGGTGGTAAGGGTAGGGTATCTTCTTGTACAAAGCGAGAAACTAAATTTGCCTCTACCGAGTGGACATGGTAGCAACTCTTAGCTTCTGGAAAGAGGTCATATAAAACCTGGTGAATAGCAGTTTCAGCCGAAGGCTTCAAACCAGTAGAAGATTTCTCCACTCTACCGTCTGGATAAATGCGAACAAAATCACTGAGTGCTAATTCTCCTTTAGACCGACCACTGGCTGTAATCCAGAAGCTACCATCAGGTAAACGAACTGAGAGATTTCCTGCCGTTCCTACCATCCAACCTTGCTGGTAAAAGTGACGGGCTGTAGCGATCAGATCAACACGGGGATCGGCAGGCGATGGGCTGGTCATTTCCACAATGCTAGGTTGTCGCGCACTTCTAAGAAGTCATTCCAAGGAATGTAGGTTTTTTGGTGTTCATCCAAATACTCTGCAAGGCGATTTTTAATTTTTAATTTTTAATTTTTATTCGTATACTGAGGTATCCAACCTTCAGTACCACTGAAATAGCGTACTGCTTTAACTCGCTGCTCTGAAGTCAGATAAAACCAGTGTTCTGTTCCTGCAGGCACATTGATGCACTCTTCTTTTTGCACTGTGAGTTCTACCTGACTACCATCAGGTCGCACAAAGCCAAAAATGCTCTCCCCATCTATGATATAGCGTACTTCGTCCTCTGCATGGGTATGGATCTGGTCAAACTTTGCCATTAGACTGTCTAGATTAGGTACTCCTGGATGTAAGACAATGAGATCGCGGGAGTGATAGCCTGCCGTTTGTTGCAGTCGCTCAAAATAGCCGTCTAAAGCTTTGAGTACCTGTTCTTTTTCATCTTCGTTGAGGCTATCTTGTGCCAACAAACTGTGCAAATGGGGATTATCTCCCACAGACCAGCGATTAAGTTGAATATTTAGGGGTGCCATTTCGTAGGCAATTTCTTTGGGATCATTGCACAGCGTACCATCTTCTAGTTTTAGGATTGCCATAATTCACCTTACGCCAGAATATTATACAGCATGTCCAGGAACTTGCTGTAGTTTTATTTTAACTATGAGTCAGGAATGACGCACAAAACAAGTATTTTTTTAACGAACCGCCACGAACTAATTCGGTTGTAGCCTTGATTACTTAGAAACTTAACCTTAATCTATTTCCTTTGATGGAAGAATAAGTTTGGCAACAAGAAGTATATTTTTGACAGGATAAGACAAAACCAATAATAATCTCAAACCAGCCTCTAGTTTCTTGATAAACTTGAGGCTGGATTTTTAAGATGTGCCGCTTAACCGAAACGTCCGCTGATATACTCCTCAGCTTCCTTAGTAGCAGGAGAGCCGAACATTTGCTCGGTAGGACTGAACTCGACTAATTTTCCCCTACGTTTGCCATGCTCGTCTGTTTCTGTGTTGAAAAAAGCAGTCCAATCTGCTATCCGCGAAGCTTGCTGCATGTTATGAGTCACCATGATCATGGTGTACTGTTCTTTGAGTTCAGTGCAAAGTTGCTCAACTTGGCGAGTTGAAATCGGGTCTAAAGCAGAACAGGGTTCATCCATCAACAAGACATCTGGCTTCATGGCGATCGCTCGTGCAATGCAAAGCCTTTGCTGTTGTCCTCCAGATAAGGCTGTACCTTTCGATTTGAGTTTGTCCTTCACTTCATCCCAAATCGCCGCCCGTCTGAGCGATTGCTCTACCAGTTCATCAAGATTGCCTTTATAACCATTAGTACGCGGTGCAAAGGCAATGTTTTCATAAATTGACTTCGGAAAAGGGTTTGGTCTTTGGAAAACCATTCCCACTTGACGACGTAATTTAACCGAGTTAACTTTGGAGTCGTAAATATTTCGGCTTCGGTAATTTAGCCTTCCTTCAACCGTAGCTCCCGGAATTAAATCATTCATGCGGTTGAAGCAACGTAACAGGGTACTTTTGCCACACCCTGAAGGTCCAATAAAGGCTATTATTTGCTTTTCAGGAATTTTCATATAAACTTCCTGAAGCGCCATAAATCCACTGTAGAAAACCTTAACGCCTTCGACATCAAAAACTGCGTTATCTTCCAGAGTTTGGGTTGCGTTCTCTTGTTTTCTTCTGGCGTTGTTGTAAGTCATATTTCTTTCCCAATATTTAGATTTGTGAAATATCATTGTTGAAGCTGTCATTT
>CAZZYE010001270.1:0-2427 GCA_964658145.1 uncultured Stigonema sp. | reverse complement strand
GCATTTTTTTTCTTTTCCTGTTCCCTGTTCCCCGTTAAGAGTTCCCTTTTTTTATTAACAATATCTAATCTTGTAAATTGCTTTCCAACGCTGATACCATAACTGGTTGTTGATACAGTGGTACTGTAAATGTGACTGTTGAGCCTAGCCCTTCACCTAAACTATAAAAATTCACTTCACCACCCATTGCTTCTACCAGCTTCTGGGATATTGCCAGTCCCAAGCCTGTACCACCGTATTGGCGAGTACGAGAGCTATCGACTTGAGAGAATAATTGAAACAGTTTATCTTGTTTGTCTAGGGAAACACCAATGCCTGTGTCTGCCACACGCACTCTCACCATGCCAGGAAATTGCTGGTCTTGAAATATTACCTTTTTGCGAACTACATCAGCGCTGACGGTTATGCCGCCTTCATGGGTAAATTTAATGGCGTTACCCACTAGATTTAACATCACTTGCTTGAGGCGCTGGTAGTCGCCACAGACAATAATTTCATCGCAGGTATCAGGCATTTGCATGCGGCAACTGAGGTTTCGCCCCGAAGCTTGAGGGCGCATGAAATTTTCTACATCACTGAATAGCTCATCCAGTTTGACAGATCGCAACTCCAGTTCCATTTTACCTGCTTCGATTCTGGCAATGTCTAAGATGTCGTTGATTAGATCGAGTAGGTAAAGCGATGATTTGTGGGATTCTTCGAGAAACTGCGTTTGTTCCTCTGGATCGTCTGCCATACCCTCCAAAATCAGCTTTAAAAATCCGATAATGCCGTTTAGTGGCGTTCGCAGTTCATGAGTTACGTTAGCAAGAAACTCTCTAATGCGGCGAGTGGCTTCTTCGGCTTGTTGACGTGCTACTTCCAGTTCTTTGTATAAAGTGGCGTGGGCGATCGCGGTTCCCAGTTGATCTGCGACGTCTTTTGCTATTTCCAGTTCATCTGCTGTCACACCCTGGCATTCAGCATCCAGAGTCACAGCAATCAATCCATTTGGTTGGTCTTGGTGGCAAGTTGCAACCACCAACATTTTCTGCTGCTCGAACTGAGGATGTTGAGCTGTTTCTACTAAAATTGGTTCTAGAGTAGTTAAAGCCTGAGCAAAGGTTGGCTCAGAATCTATTTCTATTTCTAAGCCAAGGATTGATCTGACCCTTGGCTGATGGTACTCTGCTATCACCTGCACTTTTGAGCTAGAGGGTTGGTAGGGACAGATAATGCAGCGTTCAATTTGCAACGCTTTCCCCAAATTGTCAACTGTTTGTTGCCAAATAATGTCTAGGTCCAATGTGCGCCGGATATTTCTGGTAATTTGGGTTACCAGTTTTCGGTGTTGCTGTGAACGTAAAGCTAAATCAAGCTGTGTAGGCGTTGTTGCCAAGTTCACTTCTGTTTTGCTGACTGTAGATTGCAGCAGCCTTCCCATCACCAAAACAGTTGTCACCACACTCCCAAATGTCGGCATGATCGGACTGATAGCCAACTCTAACTCATACAACTTTTGACCGAAGCTAAACCAGCACTGACATCTTTCTGGAACCAAACTTGTCAAAATCCGCTGCAACCGTTCCAAATAAGCATCTTTATCCACAGGGGCAAAAATTTGATACCCATTTAGACTCTTGACTATTTGCTCAGGGTTCAACCCCAGGCTCTCACTTTTTTGCCAATAAAAGGTTAAGTAACGCCCCGTCCCATTTTGCGTAAACACCAACTCGGCTCCTAAATGTGCCCCTAAGCCATTAGTGTTACTGGTAATAGGTTCCTGATTTTTCGATATTAGATTCATCTGTTGGGAATCTGCAGTAATACTCATGACTCGAGTTGGATAAACAGATAGTAACCCACAAAAATTTGGCGAATCACTGCAAAAAGTTTGGCATAAATTTTTACCAATTGAGCAAAGTTAATTGACGGTTTCCAGTTTTTCGGGAATAAAGCCAGCAAAAATTTACACTTTTTGATCCTCCATTTATAACTAATTTTTAGCTTAATCGTTCCATTCACCCCGAGGTGGTAAGGGTTTGCGTACAGGTGTACGCGTTAGTTCATCATCTCTTGGCGTTTCACCCCTTAACCACTGGCGGATGGCTACCTCAATCACTTTACTCGGGTCATTGGTTAAATGTCGAATTTGTTCTAGTAACTCAGAATCTAGACTAATAGAAATTTCTACTTTATGGGCTAGTCTTTGTTCCGCATCGGTAGCTTTCTCTTTCATGTTCATGGGTGATACACTTTTTTATCTGTTTTTTCCAAGACCTTGTAAAATAGCTCTATTCCTAGATCAGAGCAATTGCGGGTAGCAATTACCCTCGAATGTTTGTACCTTGCACTTCTTGATGATTATTGTACGCTCCTATGTGATGAATACCATTCGTTAGCGATAGACCTTTATATATATTTTTGATGGGGAGTGGGGAATGGGGA
>CAZZYE010001269.1:0-2428 GCA_964658145.1 uncultured Stigonema sp. | reverse complement strand
TTAAATTTTAAATTTTAAATTTTGATACGAATTATATTATCCTTTACAAGGTAGAATAAATGAGTACTCTTAATGCACGTAGTCGCCTACACTGACTCGGCTGGGATTGGAGGCGCGGAGATCAGCCTCAAACATTTGTTAACTAACGTGTCGTCCGACATTGATGTGACCGTAGTTGGCAGTTGCCAATTGGTAGTAGATGCAATTGCACACCATAAACCGCAAACATCGCGGGTGGTGTTGCCAGCATCGGGAATCCGCTCCCTAACAGCGCACCTACAGATACTACATCGACTGCGTCCCGACGTAGTACACATCAACGTTTGTACGCCTTGGGAATGTGCAACAGGTCTGTTTGCCGCGCTGACATTACCCAATACTCGTGTAGTACGTGTTGACCAGCTACCGCTACGCACCACGGACGCTGTTAATCTGTGGCGCACTAGAGCGCTGTCGCTACGAGTTGATGCTCATGTTGCAGTTGGTGATACCAGTGCGAGGCGGATGGAAGACTTTTATGCTCTGGGTCGCGGTACAGTAATTTCTATACCTAACTGCGTACCTGATGTAGAGGGGGAACCGAAACCGCCAGTCTCCAGAACCGAGGGATTCGTTGTGATTGGCAGTGTTGGGAGACTGGATGCAATGAAAGGTCACGATCTCCTGATCCGGGCGATCGCCCAACTTCAAGGTGTGCGAGTTGTCATCCTAGGTGAAGGAGAACAACGTGCAACACTCCTGAAGCTAGCAGATCAATTGGGGGTGGGCGATCGCGTCCAGCTACCCGGATGGGTAGACAACCCCCGCACCCACCTGTCGGAATTTGACATCTTTGCTATGCCGTCTCGGTCAGAGGGTTTTCCATTGGCGGTAGTTGAAGCGATGCTTGCAGCCTGTCCTGTTGTTGCTACTCGTGTAGGTAGTGTGGAAGAAGCCGTAATTGATGGCGAAACTGGGTTATTAGTCAATAAAGATGATGTAGACGGACTGGAAAAAGCACTACGCCGGCTGCGGGATGACCCAGCACTACGTCTGTGCCTTGGTCAACGCGGTCGGGCGATCGCACAGAGTCACTTTACCGTCGAGCATATGGTTAGTAGTTACGAGCAACTGTGGCGCCAGGTGGTGGCGAAGCCCCAAGTTCCCAGGCTGTGGGTTTCACAACCCCGGGAGTAGGTAATTGGTAATCGTAAAGCTATTGGTACAACACCAAAGGTTTATCGGGATAGTTTTTACTCCTGAACCGCCCAAAGAATAGCTAATTTTTTAACGAACCGCAGAGGCGCAGAGGAGCCAGCACGCCGACACGAGTGTTTCTCGAGCTACGGGCGACTGGCGTGACACATAGGAAGAGAGGAGAGTTGATCTACTATTCAATATTAGCGATCGCTTGGCTGACAGCCCCTGACGTTTCATACTCTTCTAAAGGTAACTGCTTCAATAAGTGAAGGACTTTCTCATCGACTCCTTTTTGTTCAGCATGCTTAATCAAATCTTTTTTGCTAGTTGGGTAATCAACTTCGTTCAAGCTTTTCTGTAGTTGTACTGGGTTTACTTTAGTCATGATTATTCTCCTCTTGGTTTAAGGTCCTGTACTACTCAATAAATACGGACCTCTGAGCCAAGTGCAACTTAATCAAGTTAAAGATTTTATTGAAGAGCAACTGGCAGAAGATTTGACCATTGCTGATTTGGCTGCTGTTGTTCACATGAGTCCCTTTCACTTCGCCCGTACTTTCAAAACTGCTACAGGACTCCCACCCCATCGTTACCTCACCCAGCGACGCATGGAACGAGCAAAGTTCCTACTGTCAGTTACTAGACTTACCGTTGCTGAAGTTGCTTACCGAGTTGGTTTTGAAAACAAGAGTCACTTTAGTGCTCAGTTCCGCAAAGCCACAGGCACAACACCGAAGGCTTATCGGGACAGTTTTTAGGGCGTTGTCGGTAACTGAGCAAGATTTTGATATTCATGAGCAAGAATCGAGCCTGAATTGCAGCTTGATTTTCCTTAACCTTTAGGTAATAGCCGGATGCATACGGGGTTAACCAAGGTTAGGAGTACCGAAGATGACGGAATCCAACAACATTAACAGCAATTTAGCAACAGAGGCTCAGGTTGAGCACAGTTTGATTGAGCGATCGCCTGAGCGCGAACTGCTGCCAATGGCGCATGCCTTTGACATCGGTGTAACAGGCTGGTCACCACTGGGGAGCGGTATCCTTACGGGCAAGTACAGCAAGAGGAAGGAAGGAGGTGCGATTCGTTGTGGCTGAATCACGGTATAAAAAAAGTCCGTAAATAACCCCACCAACCTGGCAGCAGATTACTGCCATTAAAGGTTGAACTCTTGGCAGGATACGGGTGTAAATCCCGTCCACTAGTTATCTCTTATTAAATTTTAAATAACAACAACAACAACAGCGT
>CAZZYE010001268.1:0-2430 GCA_964658145.1 uncultured Stigonema sp. | reverse complement strand
GGCGTTGGTTAAGAGCGCTTCCAGAACATCTTTAAACCAACGCAAACTTTGTATAATCGCACCCCTATCCACCGAACAACCTCATCAACTTGTGGTGAGTCAAGTTCTGCTGGAGAATTGACTAGTTTTTCGGTTTTAAGCCATCCTAAAACTTCTTTGCCATCAAAACCCAACAATTGCCTCACTGCTTTAACACGAATGTTGTTGGGGTGTTCACCATTATTATTAGCTGATACCGTGTTTACCTTATATTGATTGGTAGGTGTTTGTTTTTTGAGCGTGTTAACAGCACTGTTTGCATCATCATCCTCATCGGCAGTCACACAAAGGATGGCGCACAGGGCATAGCGACGGGCATATGTTAGTGCTGCCCCAAACTTCTGTGAATCACTGATTTCTGGTAGAGGATAAACACTGGTGAGACACTCCCCCGATTCATGGTAAAGGTGGGTTTGCAAAACAGTTTTACCATCACTTAGGGCAGTGGTTTGAACAACAGCTAGTCCATGCTTGCCCAAGGCTGGGGTAACCGCATCTAGTACGGCATCTAGCGTTGCGTACTTGTGCTTGAAGTGCGGGTTGACTCGGTCTTTGTGGATTGGACTAAATTCAGCTTTGGCTTTGATTAGCGCTTTAATGAGTTCTTGCATGTTGCCTCTGATTTAAAACTTATATTTAGGGTGAGCAGTGCCCACCCAGGATGAACAATTCCCTACAGCGCAAGAGCGAACTGTTTCAGCTTGTTTACAAGCTCCATGCCATCGTTCGCGCTCTTGATGTAGTCGTCGTTAATTGGTTCTACAGCGCCGTATATCCCCTCAAACCCAGCATCCTGAAACAGTGCATTCATCCGAGGGATAATATCGAGTGCGTCTACTCGGTCTACAATGAACACGAACTCGTCACCGGAATTGAGTTGGGAGATGAAGAAGATCCCGCGCCAGGTGCGAATCTCTTTTAAGATGAAGGCGATCGCTTTATTTACCGCCACCTCTCCAATTTCTGAATTACGTTTGCCCATGCCAGCAATGTCACAGGCAACCATCACAAGCTCGCCTGATGCGACACGACGACGTTCTTTAAGAAGGAATTCGTTGCCTTTTACTTCAGCACCAGCGCGGTTATAGCAGCCGAAATTGGAGTTAGTGTAAGCGAGTTCTAATTTCTGTTGAAGGTCAGCATTATGCTGCTTCAAATGCTCCCATTCCGGTACAGTAAGCTCATCGAATGGCTTGTCTAAGAGCTTATTAAAATCAGGCTTCTCGATCTGGCTGACGATAAATAATTGTGCTTCTGCCGCCGTATTACACCGGGGTCTATCTTCGCTATTGCACGGCTGGGCAACCCATTTCTCGTCGTTCGAGGAGTAGAAAGTACCAAGAAGATTAATCCCAACGCTTCCGCCCCAGACGCGGTAGAGTACGCCGAAGTCAGGGTCACAGTCTGAATCTATTTCAATACATGGTGATACTGTTTCTCTAAGTAAAGCTGTTGGTAAAGTCCCTTGCTTGTAGTGCCAAGTTATATAGCTGTGACATTTAGCCCAGGCATCAGCACGATGTATTTCAGTTTCACCTACCATCACTACCCAACGTTGGGTTGCAAAGTCCGAGTGGTCATGGGTGATTGAGGCGATTTGTTTGCCCAGTGCGTAGACTTCGTGGTCGTAGAAGGTGATTTCTACGGTGGTAATTTCTGGGGCTATTTCTTGAGCTTGGGCTTCGACATGGGTGACGAGTTCGGTGCGTGTCGCAACTGCTTCGAGGTCAGCTTTGATTTCGGCGACGGCTACGAGTTCAACCGACTGTTGCGCCTGACAAATTGCTTTCACACAGTCAGCGGTCTTGGGATAGCATTTCAAGCCATTTGTACGGCAAATTTCCCAGAGTTGGGTGCGGTTTTTCGACCCTAGAACAGCTAGGGTGTATACTTGGTTCATGATAGTTATCTCTATGGGTAACTGGAACAAAGGGCGATCGCTTACTTCTTGGTCGGAGGGGCGGTCGCCTTTTGTTTTGTCTATATTCAATTTATCCCACTGTTATCCCTGTCGTCAACCCGTATGGGATAACAAATTAAAATTACAAAAACAAAGGTTTGAGCTACAGTTGTTATCCCAGCGGGTGAATTGATAGCCTTGAATTAGCACGCTTGAATTTATCGCTATGGAGATTAGATGACAGAAAGCAGAATTAATGTCCGAATACCCCCAGAAAAAAAAGATGCTTTTCAGAGAAAGGTGGAAAGCCAAGGCAAAAAAGTTACTGACGTGATTCTAGAAATGATTGAGCAATACCTAAAGGAGGAAACACCTATTCAGGTCATAGACTTAGCAAAGCGCGTGGAAAGGTTGGAGCAAGAGATTCTGGGGGAATCAGCAGCCTAAGAGAAGGAAATGATTCTCTTGGACAAGAAAATGATTCTCTTCGG
>CAZZYE010001267.1:0-2432 GCA_964658145.1 uncultured Stigonema sp. | reverse complement strand
TAGGCGCGCTCTTAAGCAAGGACTAAAGTCCTTACTACAAACAAGTTTTATTATGAGCAATTGACCGGACATGATATTACTTAGCTTGAAACCAGCAACGGTAGGCGAGGAGTGCCATGTGCTGCACCAGCTTTGGAGCGAGATCCTCTGCTAGTTCAAGCTTGGTAATTAAGCGTTGGTTTGATCGTGCCAGTTTCACTGCTTTCCTCGCAGCTTGCTTCAAACTCTGAGCATAAAAAGTTTTGGAACTCATTTTGAGATTTACCCTGCTATGTGTTTCTAGCGAGAACCATGGCAACCTCTTTGACACTATGCTTATGAAGATTGGGTAGTTTGAGCGATCGGTTGATAGTCAAGGCAATTGATCGCTTCCTCGGAGAGCGCTTTCCGGGGATGCAGCGTGCATTTGAGGCGGTAATCTCCGGTAAAATATGCACAGTTGCTGCACGGAATCTGATGTAAGCGCTTGAGTTGCTTGATTCCATCTCTTGTCGCTAACCAAAGACTCCAGACGAACCTCGCCATTAAAGTCCAAATACAAAAACAGCACAAAGGAACCGCTAGCCCTTGGATAAACTGTATTAGAGAGGGCTGAAACATGATTGATTAGTGTCTAAAAAAACTCGATAAAGAATTCAGAGATTAACTATTAAGAGGCAGTCCAAGAGTTCTCGTACCCAAACATTGATAGATTCAGCGGTGATAAACTTGTAGACTGCCAAAAGTCCAGAATTTGCTCTCCGACCTGTTGAGGGTGAAAAAAGTGAAAAAAGTGACGACCCTCTGGGCATTCCCACAGATAATCTTCTTGCTTCAGCCAAGTTAGCCATCCTGCCAAGGAGATCGGATCTACAACTGGATCGGTCTTGCAACCACAAACCATCAATGGCATTGAGACGCCTCCGGTAGGCAAATTAACCAACTTAAAGAGGGAGTGAGGGGAGGGAGATGCTTCTAGATCTCTGGCAAGTACTCTGACTAAATCCTTAGCCGGGTAAGGAAGCTGACTGCCAAACAGACTGCGAACAGTTTGAGCCAAGATTCGTTGACGGCTACAAGGTAACATTTGACGCTGAACGTAATAGTGTGCCTGCCAAGTGGCGGCGCTTTGAGATGCCACCGCCAGCAAGGCTAAAGACTGAACCTGCTTTGGATAACGACGGGCATAGATTAAGCCAAGTACCCCTCCCATGCCATGACCGATTAAGTGAACTGGGTGATCGCGCTCTTTTAGATAGTCAGACAATAGCGTCACTGCTTTCTCCAGAGAACTAGCTTCATCTAGGGTCTGATAATATTCCCACCGAGCGATTTTTACCTGTCCGGCTAGATAGCGCAGGAGGGGTTGATCAAAACATTTCAAGCTAGGACTGACATTTAACCAAAGAACATCAAACGAATTAGACATAAAAACTCCAAAAGAAGACTCTAGTTTTTAGCAGTTAGTGGTCATTCCATCACAAACAATGACTAGCAACTGACTACCATTTACTAAGGGGCTAACTTACACTGCGCCACTCAGGTTTTGATGCGATCGTCCGTCAAGTCACATTGGTCTTCATCAATCGCAAGTAGGAATCTTGGAAGGAGCGTTTTTATAAGTTGCCAACCCAGACTGATTCACTGGTAGTTGAATCGCTTTCACAACGGTTGAGCAAGAAAGCTAGACTGGTTTGGGTTTGTAGCATATGCGGTGTGTGAGCAGGAATAAACACAAACACCCCTGGTTCCAGCATCACTACCTCGTCATGTATAGTCAGGCTACCATTTCCGAACAAGATGGTGATCATCACATCTGTGGAATCACAAATTTTTGGCAGTTCCACCTGCGATCGCAAACTCATCAAATTTTGTTGGCATGTTAGGTGACCATAAGAGTGCTGGACAATCTCCAAATTGGTGATTCGGGATGGTGACGCTTCTATTGGCAGTAGCTGTAGGTGAAAGGAATCATGCATGTTCGTTGCTTGAACCATGAGGATACTCCAGATAGAAAGACTGGGTTTAAAAAAGACTCTGCAGTTGAGAAGGTAAGTCAACCGCAGACGGAGGCATCAACGGATAGACAAACTGTCAGGATAACAATCAAACCTGTCGCAGTAGGGGCGAACAGCCCTTCGCCCCTACCACCCCAACAAAGAGCAGGCTTTCTGAAAGTATTGCCAAGAGATGATTCCTCCTGGAAACTTGTTGAAAAATATATTCAATAAGCTTTGAGAGTACACCGAAGGTCATAGTAATTGCAAATAATTAGCATTAAAACTTAACAAATTAGTCTGGGAGTCGGAAATTGCGCGATCTAAAACGGGCATATTGATAGTTAGTTATGGGGGAGTAGGCGCAATACGATTCGGTTAACCATGTTCATCCTTGGAAGATCAGAACTAGCCCCCCTTAAAAAGGGGGGAAATTAGCCCCCCTTTTTAAGGGGG
>CAZZYE010001266.1:0-2432 GCA_964658145.1 uncultured Stigonema sp. | reverse complement strand
CCCTTATCCCCCTTGTCCATAAATCAAATAGGACTGCTATAAGCGATCGGTCTAATGCAATTGCGTCCCTCCGCTTTTGCTTGGTAAAGTGCCTTATCTGCTGCCACAATCAAATCTGACGGTGAAGATTCAAAAGAAGGAATGATAGTCGCTACCCCTAAACTGAGGGTGACAAACTGGCTAACAATCGAAGCATCATGGGCAATTTCCAGTTTCCTAACTTCAGCAACCATTGTTGCGGCAAGGTGGAGTGTACTCCTTTCATCGGTGTTTGGCATAATCACAGCAAATTCTTCGCCGCCGTAACGTGCCACCAAATCCTGATTTTTCCGTGCGGTACGGCTTAAGACAGTACCTACCTTTTGCAAGCAAATATCGCCTGTCGGATGTCCATATTTATCGTTATAAAGTTTAAAAAAGTCAAGATCGCACAAAATCAATGACAGAGGCGATCGCTCCTGTGCTAAAGTTAACCACTGAGAACTCAGATACTGATCAAAGCAACGGCGATTTGCCAAGCCAGTTAAGCTATCCACGTGAGCTAGTTGCTGCAAACTCTCGTTTGCCGCCTCTAACTGTTTGTATACTTGTGCTTGTTTCAAAAGTCCTTGTACGCGATGGCGTAACATTGCCCAGTGAATTGGCTTGGTAATGTAATCGGTTGCTCCTGCCTGAAAAGCACGCTCTACCGAGTCATCATCATTCAAGGACGTAATCATTAGTATTGGAGTATACTTCCATAGCTTTAAGATTATAGTATTGCCATCAACAGAGTCAGTATCAAAATTTGCCACTACTGACATTAATTTATTCCTAGCAATCTGCAATAAGCGCTTGCAGCAGGTAAAGCCATCCATGATTGGCATGACAGCATCTAGCAAAATTATATCTGGCTCCATAGTCTCGTAAGCATCTAAACACTCCTGACCATTAGTGGCTTCGACCACTTGATAGCCTTCAATTTCCAGACTTCTACGCAACCAAACTCGGATGGTTTTGTCATCATCAGCTACCAAAATCAGAGGGGATTGCTTGCTTTTAGAAAATGGGCTTATACCTGACATACATGAGTGACTTTCCACGCGATCGCTACTGCTTTTTCATCTATCTCCTCACCCACGGTCACACATCTGACCATGGAAAACTATCAATACTCGTCAGTTTTCATAAATGCCAAGAGTGAAAATACTGGACTTTCCCAGATGTGTCTGGAGAAAATCCAGTATTTTCACTCTATCCTTATAGACCCATGCTTTGAGAGCATACACAAGACCATTTTCCTCTTCGCGTGGTACTCTCAGGAGTCCACGCTTTTTTTTTAGCACACCTGCCATGCTGACTATTCTAAAGTTTTGAAAAGTACGATAACCATAGTGTTATTACGGAAGTTTGATTTTGAATAAATAATACCACCTGTAGATAGGTTCCGGCGGAATGTTTCTACAGGATTAGAGACGTTCCGGCGGAACGTCTCTACGGACGACGATTTTGCTAGGGTATTCATATAGGGTTAATCACCCCAACAAATGACTCGGTAAAAAAGGTTTTATATGGCTCATTTAAATCTACGTCGCCCCCAAAATGTCAGTGGCGATTTTTATGTCGATACTTCTTGCATTGATTGCGATACGTGTCGATGGATGGCACCACAGGTGTTTATAGAAGCTGGGGAACAATCGGCAGTTTATCACCAACCAGCTAACGAGGCGGAAAGATTACTAGCACTACAAGCGCTTTTAGCTTGTCCTACCAGTTCTATTGGCACAGTTGAAAAGCCGCAGGATATTAAAATTGCTCAACTGAGTTTTCCCATTCGTGTAGAGGAAAATGTTTACCATTGTGGCTATCACTCGGAAAACTCCTATGGTGCTGCTAGCTACTTTATTCAACTACCAGAAGGTAACGTTTTGGTAGATTCGCCCCGATTTACGCCGCCCCTAGTCAAGCAATTGGAAAATATGGGGGGAATACGTTATATCTACCTGACTCACAGAGACGATGTGGCGGATCATCAAAAGTTTGCTGAGCATTTTAAGTGTGTTCGCATCCTCCACAGTGACGACATCACTGCTGGTACTCGCGATGTAGAAATACAGCTGACTGGTACAGAACCATTTCAACTAACCCCCGACTTGTTAATTATCCCAGTTCCCGGTCACAGTAAAGGGCACACTGTTTTATTGTACAAAAACAAGTTTCTCTTCACTGGCGACCATCTAGCTTGGTCTGATAAAATCAAACAACTCATTGCCTTTCGTGATTACTGCTGGTATTCCTACTCAGAACAGATTAAATCGATGCGAAAGTTGGCTAATTACTCATTTGAGTGGGTTTTACCAGGTCATGGTCGTAGGTATCATGCTGATGCGGAAACAATGCACCAGCAGATGCACAAGTGTATCGAGTGGATGGAATCGGTATAATTCGTAATT
>CAZZYE010001265.1:0-2433 GCA_964658145.1 uncultured Stigonema sp. | reverse complement strand
GGGGAAATATGGTGTTGTCGCACCCATCGCGTATGTGTCCAAAAACATCCACCATAAAGATCGAATGACAGGCCCTGATTACCGAATTCTTCGAGTGATTCAACTACTTAGAGATAGAAATTATATTTCCGAGCTTTGATGTCTTACTTTCGTTAATGAATTAAGCACGCTGAGCTAAATTTTCATGTAACTCCTGTTCTTTCAGGACTTTATAACCTCTCATAAGATTTGATTTTAGCGTCTTCTCACCTTGTCTCTACAGTAGTAGCTAATAGTTGTTAATGGATTTCAGATACAATATCGAAGGCATTATTGGCATGATTCGCGCCGCAGAAGCGAAACAATCTCCCCTGATCATCCAGATGTTCCCATGGGCTATCACATTCAGCGATGGCCTTCTCGTCCATGCTGCCGCTCAAGCTGCTTGCAATGCTAGTGTGCCCATCGCTGTCCACCTTGATCACGCCCAAGACGAAGCCTTAATCAAACATGCGGCCGAGCTGCCTTTTGATTCTATCATGGTCGACATGTCACATTATGAGATGGATGAAAATCTGGCCAAGACTGCCGAACTGGTAAAGTATTGCAACGAGAGACATATAACTACAGAGGCAGAACCGGGAAGAATTGAGGGTGGAGAAGATGGAATCGCTGATACGGCGGACCTTATGGGTGCGTTAACGACACCAGAGCAGGTAGAGGATTTTATTGCCACGGGAATCGATTTCTTGGCCCCCGCTTTTGGAAATGTCCATGGCGAATACGGAGAAAAAGGACCAGTCCTTGAGTTTGAAAGGTAAGAAATCACTAATTTCCGGACGCAGAAATTGGTCGTAAGATCTCAAGCTTTTAGACGACTCCAGTAATTAACATGACCACGAAACTATGTTTTGATTTTCAGGACAGGTATAGTCCGTTAAATAGCTCATTACTTTGAGCTATCAAACTACTGTCTGCCTTTTTTGATCCCGGGGTAGACTTTGATCACTCAAGGAGCTTGAGCAATAAACTTCCTCGGATCTAACTCCTCCGGCATGGTTGAACTGACGTATATTAAACAGGCTTGACGCAATAAGAAATACTGCTGCAGGACGCGTACGCATTGCACTTCACGGAACCAATGACTTTCCTGAAGATGTGATGAAGAGATGTATCAAGGGTGGTGTGTCCAAGGTCAATGTCAACAAGTTGATCTTAGACGACTACTTGCAGCACCTGCAAAAAAATGCTTCGAAGCTATCACTGACGACGTTGATGGAGGAGGGTGTGAAGGAAGTGCAAAGGCTCATGGAGTGGCAGATGGATGTTTGTGGGTCAACTGGACGGGCAAATGACCGCGGGAAGTAACAATAAACCATGAATATATGAAATAATTTTTTGGGTAAAATTGAAGGAACGATAGGCTGCAACGACGAGAAACTTGAATTTATAACCTAGAGAGCTACCAAGAGCTATTTTTGGTCCCTGTAATTAAGATCAATGAAATAAGGCAGTAGTAAGACCGGCGTAATTTCGTATTTCCAGATCCTACAGGTGATAAATCAAGAGCACAGTCGTTTAAAGCAAAATGTGCCTCTTTAGCATTGAGGCTTAATCCAAGCTTAACGATATATTAAATTGTCACCAAAAGAATTAGCAGAGCTTATTAGTCTAATTGATCGATTTCTAACAACTACCAAGCTCCCACAATTCCAGCAATAGGGATATCAATACCCGTGGTATAAGTAGCAGTGTCAGACAGCAGATAAACATACGCGCCACTTTCTATAGTATTAGTATTTTGAATTCTACTTGAGATCAAACAGTCTTACCCGAGTTCCTGAGGTAACGCAAGCCGCGGCATTCCACCGTAGTATTTCATCTTCGTCTCCCAGTCCGGCGACTTCTCAACATAATAGGTAAGGGCAGTCTTGACGAAACCCGGTGAGATGCTATTGACACGAATTCCATGCTCTGCCCACTCCATGGCCAAAGTATGTGTCATATTCCGGACTGCACCTTTTGTAGCACCATATGGTGCGGATGGAGCCGCCTATGATTCCATTTAGCAACTAGTAATCAGATGACTTGGATCTTGAAATAAATAAGGGGAAATCAAATTCCTCATACCCTGTTTGGCCGGTACGATGTCATTGATGCGGTAAACACGATCGATCCTTTCGTCTTTAGCTTAATGAACATTCTCGCCGCAGCCGTCGCACAATTCCATGCCCCAAAAACGTTCAACTTGAACAACTGCTCGACCTGCGCCATACTGAAATCCAAAGCTGGCTGATGTCTCGTCATTCCCGCATTCGCAATCATGCCATCAAATCGACCTTCCGCATCGACAATAGCATCAATCGCTTTTGCTACACTCTCCTCATTTGTCACGTCGGTTTGAATGTATGTCAGTTTGTTTGGGTAGCGCTTCTGCATCGAGGCGAAGTCATC
>CAZZYE010001264.1:0-2437 GCA_964658145.1 uncultured Stigonema sp. | reverse complement strand
AACTCAACCGGAGCAAACTACTCCACAGCCGTCCCAGCCAACTCAACCGGAGCAAACTACTTTAGAGCAAAAGCCTCAACCGCAGCAAAACACTCCACAGCAGTCGCCAAGTCAACACGAGCAAGACACTGCACTACAGTGCCGTTGTCCACAAAAGCAAGACACCGCACCACAACGCCGTCATCAACAAGAGCAAGATACTCCACAGTCGCCAAGTCAACAGGAGCAAAACACTGCACCACCGCCCCGTCGTCAACAGGAGCAAAACACTCCAGAGCAATCGCCAAGTCAACCGCAGCAAAACACTGCACCAAGTAGCAATAATTTACCATTAAAGCAATAGGCAAAGTCTAACTTGAAAATAGACTTGGGGAAAATGAGAGAAATATTTTCATGCTAGGGGTGGTTTGCACTTCATTGCAACTGCCTGAATTCGTGCTGATAGGTTTGTAAACCGTTGTGCATTACTAGCAAGCAGAGCAAATCTAAGAAATTTTCATAAATATATAGATTTTAGATATGTGTTTTGGCGCTATTGATGGTTTATATTACCGAGTAAGTGGCGAAAAAAGTCATTATGTTCAAATATAGGAGGAAGCGCTACATAGTCTTGACAACTGACCCTCTTATACCATTGCCAAAAGATCCGGGCGTCACGCATCCACGTAGCGTTCGACTGAGGCAAAGCCTTTTTGGAAGGAGTAAGAGTAGCGATCGCAACGAAAATGCGCGAATCACTTACCGGATATGAAAACTCATCATTCCTTCTTGCTGAATTGCCAACGCTTAAGTCTAAACTGGAAAATCTATCTTCAGGAATACCACTAGCTTTAAAATAAGCAATCATGTCTAAGGTTCTTGTCTCCGATCCAATTGACCAAGTAGGGATTGACATTCTCTCCCAAGTTGCTGCTGTTGATATCAAAATAGGTCTAAAACCAGAGGAACTGCTAGAAATCATCGGTGACTACGATGCACTGATGATTCGTTCTGGCACTCAAGTGACTAAAGAAATCATTGAAGCTGGTACGCAGCTAAAAATCATTGGTCGCGCTGGTGTGGGTGTAGATAATGTGGATGTTCCTGTTGCTACACGCAAAGGCATTGTGGTCGTCAATTCTCCAGAGGGAAACACCATCGCCGCTGCCGAACACGCACTCGCCATGATCATGGCTTTGTCTCGCCACATCCCTGATGCCAACGCTTCAGTGAAACGTGGTGAGTGGGATCGCAAAACCTTTGTTGGTTCCGAAGTTTACAAAAAAACTTTAGGTATTGTTGGCTTAGGTAAAATTGGTGCTCATGTTGCCAATGTTGCCAAGGCAATGGGCATGAAACTATTAGCTTTCGATCCCTTCATTTCCACAGACAGGGCAGAACAGCTGGGCTGTCAATTGGTGGATCTGGATTTGCTGGTGCAGCAAGCAGACTACATCACGCTACACATACCCAAAACTCCGGAAACTACCCACATCATCAATGCCCAGATGTTGGCAAAGATGAAACCTAACGTCCGGATTATCAACTGCGCACGCGGTGGGATTATTGACGAAGAAGCTTTGGCGATCGCGCTCAAGCAACGTCAAATCGCAGGTGCAGCATTAGATGTGTACGAGTCAGAACCACTGGGCGATTCTCCATTAAAGTCACTTGGGAAAGAAATTATCCTCACTCCCCACTTGGGAGCATCGACTACAGAAGCCCAAGTAAATGTCGCGATTGATGTTGCTGAGCAAATTCGGGATGTGCTATTAGGACTACCAGCGCGTTCAGCGGTTAACATTCCCGGACTCGGTCCCGATGTGTTAGCAACACTCAAGCCCTACATGCAACTGGCAGAAACCTTGGGCAACTTGGTAGGACAGTTGGCTGGTGGACGAGTGGAGTTGCTTAACGTCCGCCTACAAGGCGAACTGGCAACAAACAAGAGCCAGCCTATAGTAGTAGCCGCCTTGAAAGGGTTACTTTACCAAGCTCTTAGGGAACGGGTAAATTACGTAAATGCCAGCATAGAGGCAAAAGAGCGGGGAATTCGCGTGATTGAAACACGGGATGCCGCAGAGAAAGACTATGCAGGCTCACTGCATCTAGAAGCCACAGGTTCTTTGGGTACTCATTCTGTCACTGGCGCTTTGTTGGGTGACAGGGAAATCTACCTGACCAACATTGATGGTTTTCCAATTAATGTTCCCCCTAGCCATCATATGCTGGTCACTCTGCACCGCGATATGCCGGGGATCATCGGCAAACTTGGTTCCCTACTAGGCAGTTTTAATGTCAATATTGCCAGTATGCAGGTAGGACGCAAAATTGTCCGTGGTGATGCAGTCATGGCTCTTAACCTGGATGACCCCTTACCTGATGGCATTTTAGATGAAATCATCAAAGTGCCAGGAATTCGGGATGCGTATACAGTAACACTTTAGTGTTAGTGGTT
>CAZZYE010001263.1:0-2441 GCA_964658145.1 uncultured Stigonema sp. | reverse complement strand
AATTAGCAATTAGCAATCTATAGAATACCTCAATTTAAACTCATCAAACTTTAGTACCTCTGAATCCGGCTTGCGGGTATCAAAACGATAGCTGCTAATCGTACCCGTACCCGTGTCAAAGATGCTGAAAACCGTGATGTCATTACTTGCAATATACGGCATCGGCTTACCATCTTCTCCCAGCAGTGGGGAAATTGTCGGCACTACAGGTTCTAACCCATTCGGATCGCCAAGTTCAGCATATTCCTCTTTATACCCTATCGGCACTTCTCGCTTGTTGTTATCCCAAGCAGCACCATAAGAGTTACCAACATTAGATGTTTCCAAAAAGTGCATCCCACTGGGACTAATAAAGCGGTTCCACAAATGGGAATGCCCATAAAATACTAACTGCACGTCTGACGCTTCAAGTAAGGGCATAACATCGCGGATAATGTCATCTGCATCCAGAGGGTACTCGTAACGCACCGCTTTAATATTGCCATCTTCTTCCCGTTCAATTATCTGCACTGGATCGGTATAGGCAGGAACAATATTACCACCCAGAGTATGGGGCGGATGATGCAACATCACCACTTTGTACTTTGCGCCTTTAAACTCAGGGCTGTTGAGTTCTTGTACTAGCCAGTTATACTGCGTACTACCTTTGGTAATCGGCTCATAGATATGCTGTCCATATCCCCAATTTTCAGGGTTTTGGAAATCTGCTTTTCGTTCCCGGTATCTACCCCTAGCTGACTCATCTAAATTAGGAGTCCGCCACATATTTGTTACATAGAGTACCACTAAACGCACATCACCAAAACTGACTGCATAGTAAGTTTTACCACCCTCTTTACTTTCTGGTAGGGTGAAAATCTGTTCGTAGGTGTCGGTATTAAAGGAATTATCTTTGAGATATTTCTCCCCATACAACTTAAGAGCAACTGCACGGGGAATCGTATCATCAAATTCATCGTTCAAACTACCACCAGCAACTCCCATCACTTCGTGGTTGCCAATGCAAGTAAACATAGGCGCGTGTTGAATTATCTCTCCGCCCGTGTATAATATCTTAACCCCGTTTTGGTCCATTTCATAGTTGCCGTGACCTTGTAAACAGGGAAAGAATGCACCGCCACAGCGATCGTCAAACCATTCTGAGGCGCGATCGCTTATGTTGACCAAATCGCCAGCGAACCAAACCGCATCGACTCGCCCAACTGTCTCCACCACTTTTTGCAGATTTGCCGCTACCATCGGCTTGATTTGATGGTCAGAGGTAAGTAGAATTTTCAGTGGTGTGCCTGAACTTGGCGCGGATGCAAGGGTAAATACATCACTGCTGACACGAGTACCATCTTCCCGCACACTGGTTACGTGATAAGCAACTCGTGTCCCTGGAGTTAATTCAGTAACCTCAGCTTCGTGTCGCCAAATTTCACGCTTTTGTGGTTGTTGATATTGTGTTTCTTGAGTTTGATTTCCTACTCGTGAGTTTTGGTTTTCGCGTGTACGGCTTAATTGGCTAGTGATAGCAACAGCAGTTTGTTGGAGATTCTCACCGTAGGTGACTATGTGTTGAGAACCAGCAAACTCAGTAAACCACACAACTCGCACTGAAGTTTCAGTTGGTAGTTGTAGAAACGGATCGGTCAGTAGCTGGGGTGCGGAGGTCATAAATTTTTTGCTCAGATAAACGCACAACTACCAGCGTAAAATATGTAGGTAAAAGTTAGGAGTCAAGAGTGAGTTAGGAATAAAAACTTCTACGCCCACAGTCAAAATAATTCGTAATTACAAGCAGAAATGACTATAGAGCAAATTGCCGAACACATAGGGATGGAGGTTGAAGCAGTACGATGTGCGGCGCTGCGAACTTCTGAGTTTGGATGCCAAATTGTAAGGGCGCGGAGACCGCGCCCCTACGGGTGAAACCTTTATATATTAATCGGAGCGGCGGGATTCGAACCCACGACCTCCACTACCCCAAAGTGGCGCGCTACCAAGCTGCGCTACGCCCCGTCAATCTTCTGATTATAGCAGCAAGTTCTAGAATAGTCAAGAAGTAATTTTAAAAAACTTTGAGCATTCCAGTGGCTTGCAGCAAACCAGAAACAGCAGAAGCATTCCATTTACCTTCTACACAACGTCCTGTATTCAGGATAAAGCGTAGACTGTACGCATGGGGATAGCCTTCCACCTCCATCCATAATAAGTCGCTTTCGGCTTCACAGGCAATTTTTTCCTCATCCATCAATTCAGTTGCGATTTGCTTCATGGTGTCAGCCAGTTGCGCCAGTAGACGACAAAAATCATTCAACTCTGCTTCAGTTAACTCAGCCGCCCAATCATCTGTACCCACCAAACCTTTAAATTCAGGTGCGGCTGGATTCCAGCCAATACGCCAACCGGGTCCATTTTTAAGGAGACGTTCCATAGGGGAATGGGGGAGATGGGGG
>CAZZYE010001262.1:0-2447 GCA_964658145.1 uncultured Stigonema sp. | reverse complement strand
GTTCGGGAGAGGGTTCGGGAGAGGTATAAGGCTCGAACGGCAGCAGGTTTATAACGCGCCCTTACTTATTGCTCGAACAAATCACATTATGTAGATATTGAATTATCAGTATGGGTAGGGGTAAACATTCTATCTTCAATTTCTTCCCAAGTAGATGGCGTTACCCGCACTGCTACTTCTTTACATTCAAGAATGAGGCGATTGGCATAGAGATAATTTTTTAGTGCTTTGATTTCTTGTTTAGATAAATTAACCATTTCTGGGGTGAGGTTGAAAGCATGAAGCCATATTTTAAAAAAGTTTTTAGCTTCGGACTCATGCGCGGGGTTTGGCGGGTAAATATTATTACGAATTTGAGTTTTAAGTGCTTTCATTTGGTCAATTAGTCCAGTCAAGTCTATGTTCTTAAATATTTCGAGGTTTTTTAGGTGGTGAGCGTACTTCATAAAATTATCGATGCTTTCAACAAACTGTATACCTAATAATTGGAACGTTGTCAGGTGTCTTAAATATGTTAAAGTTAAAATAATTTGGTCTTCTGTAGTTGTTTTTACTTTCCGACCACCACCTTTATTTATAATTCTAACTTTCTTTGTTTCTATGTCTTGTTGTTTTTGGGTGTGTAAGGCGATGCCCCAAGGGGGCTTGCCCGTTCGGGCTCGCCTGTTGTATTAGTTGTTCTAGTTGCTCATATTTTACACCTATTAATCGCTGCGTTTCTTGGGGATTGTTTTGAATGTAACGAGCGTATGTCACTCATGTTTTTGTAGTAAAAAGATACTTTTATACTCTTTTACCACAAAACGGTTCTATTTTGGAGATGTCTAATGCTGTGTTGATGGAACGAGCAACAATTGTGTTCCCTCAAGTAGTAGCTCTTGAGGCTCTACGCGATCGCATTTTGTTTGACCTTAAGTTAGGGATCTTGCCCCTGGATACAAAGCCGCCCAAAAGGCTCTCAATCGCTTCATTGCTGAACTTACCCACCTAGCTAAGAACCTTTGACGACTTCGCCAACAGTATCGGTTACTCATTTGACCCCTAACTTAAAAAAAGCAAGGTTGTTTCGTGACAAGCTCTTAGTGCCATTCGCCTCGAAAAGGCTGATTTCTGAACAAGTCTACTCTGTGCCCGTGTGTGCCCGCAAAAATACGTCTACAGCACTCTGAACCCACTCTGCTAGCGCTTCGTCAGTTTGAAACAACGAGGGTAGCTGAAAACTGGTGCGGAGCATCGGCCAACCGAACACAATACTCATAAAATGGTCTGCCGCAAGGTCAGTGTTTTCGAGCGAGAGAATTTGGCGCTGCACCAACGACTCTAAATACTGCTTCACGAGTTCTCGCCCCCAACCCGGTCCGTTCTGCCAAAATGCATTGCCGAGATCAGAAAACACAGGCGCTTCAGCGACCAACAGCCTTTGCAATCGCTGACCATCATCACTCAAATTCGCACGCAGAACCTGCAACCCGTACCGATACAAGACTTCGTGGGCAGGCGCATCGTCGCGGAGGATGGCAGAAGCGACGGGATCGACCAGCTTTTCGGAGCGACGCTTCATCAGCGCGGCGAAGAGTGCTGCCTTGCTGGGATAAAGCGAGTAGAGCGTCTGCTTAGACGCACCCGCTCGGTTTGCAATCTCATCTGTGCTGGCGCGGGCAAAACCCTGTTCGAGGAATACCGCAGTCGCGGCTTCTAAAATCGCCTCATTCCGCAAATCGCGCTCATCTGCACGGGGTCGCCCGGGTCCACGCTTTTTGACCTTGGAGCCTTGTTTGCTCATTTCTAAATCGGACTTTGTAACATTCCAACCCTAACTATAGCGAGATCTACTGCTAGATTCAGGCGCTAACAGGAGGGTTGCTTTATTCTTCTTCACACATCGGGCTTGCAAATATCTTTGAAGTTGATACCATAATAGTACTGTGTGGGACTATTTATTCGTACCTGTGCGTCCCTCTGACACCGTCGATGATTGAGTTCACATGACTCTCAAAAGTTGTATGATTTCAGCATCTCTATTTCGAGAACGTATACAGCATCATCGCCAAACGCCGTTTTAACGACGATCCACAATCAACGGAGCTAAAATATGCCAGTTGCTTTAATCAATCCCTTTGTCGTTCCCGCAGACAAAGAAGAAGAATTCTTGAGAGCCTGGAACGAGACCACGCGAGTCAACTCCTGCACACCCGGTTTCATTGAAACCCACCTGCACAAGAACACGGGTGTCGGCGACGGAACCTTTCAATACATCAACCGAAGCGCTTTGTCCAAGTGCAGATGCCTGGAATGCGACTCACGACAGCTACAAACCGGAGGAAGAAAGCATTCCCGGTGTCGAACACCATCCTGGCATCTTCCAGGAAGTTACCGCTTCTAAGAGCATGCGCGAAGTGGACTGGCGAATGCCGCTGTAAAGGCAGCCGTTCATTCTGCGTTCTAAA
>CAZZYE010001261.1:0-2450 GCA_964658145.1 uncultured Stigonema sp. | reverse complement strand
CCCTTTTTAAGGGGGGTTGGGGGGATCTTCAGGGAGTAAACGCTACTAACTGAACTGTATTGACCGTTACTATTTTTTGATTCCGATTACTAAGGTTTGATTGCTGTTGTAAAAATAACTTGAGCTTCGCTCTTCTTGCTTATTGTATTTTAGAAAGTAGGGCAATATTGCTATGTTTTTTTCTATTACCCGGATAATCCAATACGGTTCAAGTAGGGTTACGGGAAATTTTACACGTGTAGAGACGCGATGTTCCTCGCGTCTCTAGGTGTTACTACTTGAGCTAAAAATACATTTTGAATTCACTAAAAGGGTAATTAACAAAAACTAAATAATTGTCAATTAAGTTGCGAAAAAAAGTGAGCAGCTAGATTTGTTGTTGCTATGCTAAATTTTCCCGAATTTATATTTGGGGGAATGCCAAATATACATTGTTATGATCGGAATAGCAGACTGATATATCTATGTAATGAAGGGGCTGCTACCACAAAATTACATTTACGCTCATCAAAGGAGTTCTTTAAGCAATGCAGTTAGACGACCTGATAAAAAATAAAAATATAGAGAACCAGGCATGGGAGGCACTAGAAAGAACGATTATCTACTATCAAGGGCGTCCCGTTGGGACGGTAGCCGCTTATGATGTATCAATGGAATCGCTCAATTACGACCAGTGCTTTGTCCGGGACTTTGTATCTTCAGCCCTAATTTTTCTGATTAAAGGCAAAACAGAAATTGTCCGCAATTTCTTAGCAGTAACCTTAAAGCTACAGCCTAAAGAACGGCAATTGGATGCTTATAAGCCAGGTCGAGGTTTAATGCCAGCTAGCTTCAAAGTAGTATCAGTTCAGGGGCAAGAATATTTAGAAGCTGATTTTGGCGAACACGCGATCGCTAGAGTTACACCAGTTGATTCCTGTCTTTGGTGGGTTATTTTATTGCGTGCTTATGTAATCGCCTCAAAAGATTTTTGTCTGGCTTATCAACCTGAATTCCAAGAAGGTATCAGGTTAATTATGGAACTCTGCTTGGCGACTCGGTTTGACATGTATCCAACCATATTAGTTCCAGATGGCGCTTGTATGATTGACCGTCGTATGGGTATCTATGGGCATCCTCTGGAAATTCAAGTTTTATTTTATGCTGCATTGCGTGCGGCTCACGAGTTACTGATTCCTCAAGGCAATGAAGATATTGTTGAAGCAATTGATAACCGCTTACCTCTTTTATGTGGTCATATTCGCCAGCATTATTGGATAGATATGAATCGGTTAAGTGCAATTTATCGCTTCAAAAGTGAAGAGTATGGTAAGACAGCTGTGAATCTCTACAATATATATGCAGATTCCCTTCCCTACTATGAATTGGACAAGTGGTTGCCATTAAAAGGTGGTTATCTAGTCGGTAATGTCGGACCATCGCAGCTAGATAGTCGCTTCTTTGCACTGGGAAACTTAATGGCGATCATTTCAGACCTCGCCACTGAGGAGCAGTCGCAAGCGATTATGAATCTCATTGAGGAGCGATGGGACGACTTGGTGGGAGATATGCCTATGAAAATCTGTTTCCCAGCTTTAGAAAACGAAGAGTACAGAATTGTGACTGGATGTGACCCCAAAAATATACCTTGGTCGTATCATAACGGTGGAAGTTGGCCAGTCTTAATGTGGATGTTAGTAGCAGCATCTGTGAAAACCAATAGAACAAATCTTGGACAAAAGGCTATTGAAACTGCAAAAGCACGCTTATGTGATGATGAATGGCCTGAGTATTACGATGGTAAGAGGGGGCGACTGATGGGGAAACAAGCTAGGAAATATCAAACTTGGACAATTACTGGTTTCTTATTAGCAACAGAACTGATGAAAAACCCCACTCATTTACCATTAATTAGTTTTGAGGAATTACCTGCAGAACTTGTCTCTAGAGCATGTGAGTTTGAAATCAACAGTGTTGACACAATACTCTTTGGTTAACTTGCGACACACTGTCGGCGGTTACAATATAAGTAGAATTTCATAGCCTCCACGTAGCTACGAAGGGCTTCTGCTTTTTTTATGTCCAACCCCCGACAACTAGCTTTTATTGCCCTGCGAGACGTTCATAAGGGAGCTTATGTTGATATTGCTCTAGATCGAGTGCTGCAACTGGTTAATTTACCTGACAACGATCGCCGCCTAGTTACAGAATTGGTCTATGGCTGTGTCAGAAGACAGCGGACTCTCGATGTTCTCATCGATCAACTTGGTAAAAAGAAATCTTACCAACAACCAAAAGACCTCCGCACTATCCTGCACTTAGGCTTATACCAACTGTGCTATCAAGAACGAATTCCCGCCAGCGCTGCTGTTAACACCACCGTCCAACTAGCAAAAGAAAATGGCTTTTCCGGACTTACAGGATTTGTTAATGGTCTATTACGGCAGTATATAAGAATAGCAGGGGGAGAT
>CAZZYE010001260.1:0-2454 GCA_964658145.1 uncultured Stigonema sp. | reverse complement strand
TAACTGCTGTACGTTCGCTCATTTTTAACCGCAAGATTTAATAAGCGCCTTACAGGGCTTGTAATCCAGGCGATGCAATAGATTCAGGCATTTTTATTCGCACGGACGCTTTTGGTCATTTTATTATTTATCGTATGCCTAAGCCTTAAATAAACGCCTCTGGAAGCATTCTATAAAGGTCACAAATTTTACTTGAAAATAACGATTCACGTAAAAATCCCCTTTTTCCTTTTATATTAAGGCTTTAATTCCCCTTTGGATCTCAAAATAAGCGAACGTACAGTATGTGAGCCGCTATGTAGAAAAATTCAGTACTAAAAATTTCTTCATGACCAGAAGCAACAATTAATTTTGTTAAACCAACACACAAAATAGCCAAAGCAAGATTTGATAATGGTCCGGCGGCGGATACCAAAATATTGCCTAGCTTTGGAGAACGAAACTTAGAAGGGTTAACAGGCATTTTCCCCCAAGAAATACCCGCTAAACAGAGAAAAATTATCGATTCCCACCCCAAATGAACTAGCGGATTTAGGGTAATGTGTCCTCTTTTTCGGGGTGTGTCATCTCCTTGGGCGATCGCCACTAACCCGTGCGCCAGTTCATGCAAACTGATTGAAATTATCATAAGTATGACTACCCTGAAGAAGAATACAGGGTTAATAATTAACGTCTTGATAAACATATGTTAAAGTTAGGTGTATTTCTATTTTGGATAAATTTGTAATTGCTTACTTATATATGACTTTTGCAAATGAAATTTCAAACGAACCACAGAGGCGCACCAGATCACAGAGTAAGAGACAATAGATAGTTTTTGCGGAATTCCTGTTTGTAGCTAATTATTTATGTTACGAATAAATGCATTTCTCCAGTTTTTTCTCTGCGTTCTCTGTGTCTCTGCGGTTCGATAAATAAAGTGACTGACATTTTTTGCATAAGTTTTGCATATAAAAAGCTATGATCATTCTTTTAGAATCATTGATAATTGCCAGAGGATGCTAATTTTTTTAGTATATTTGGAAAAAAAACTTTGGTCTTCCTGACAAACACTTAAAATCTTCTCAACTACTAACAGTCTGCAAAACACCGCCGTCGGTAGCGATTTCCGAACCAAAAACGTTTAAATTACTGATAAAAGTATGAAGATTAATCAACGTCATGCTTGGCCTCTCACCGTCGAAGATGCTATAGCTATCCAAGAAAAGCTGCAAGCTGAGGTAATTACCGAAGATCAACTCAAAGAACCAGTGCAGTACGTTGCTGGGGTGGATATGGGTTTTGAAGCAGATGGTACAATCAGCCGTGCAGCGGTAGCGGTGCTAAGTTTTCCTGACTTGCAGCTACAAGAAACGAGCTTAGCACGGCGTCCCACAACATTTCCTTACATCCCTGGCTTCCTCTCATTTCGGGAAATCCCAGCTATACTAGACGCAATGGAAAAGATTAAAATAATACCAGACATCATATTATGTGATGGTCAAGGAATCGCACATCCTCGAAGATTTGGTATAGCTTGTCATTTAGGGTTAATCGTAGATATACCGACAATCGGTGTTGCAAAATCATTACTTGTTGGTAAGCATGAAGACTTGCCAGAAGTGCGAGGTAGTTGGCAACCACTAACACATAAAGGTGAAAAAATTGGGGCAGTTTTACGGACACGTGTAGGAGTCAAGCCTGTATATGTCTCCAGTGGTCATCGAGTTAGTCTACCGACGGCAATTGACTACGTATTGCGCTGTACTCCAAAATATCGACTACCGGAAACAACACGCATTGCCGATAAATTAGCATCTTGTAGATAACTGTTAGATTTAAAACATTTTGCGCTGCTAAACAGTTGGAACAAAGTGAAGTAATAGAACAGCTTTTACCGCAAGATGGGAGCTTGACATATGACGGCATCAAATTTTGAAAACATGACGAGAGAAGAATTACGCTTTTATGTACGCCATAATCCACATGACACAGAAGCTTTTCACAAATACGTAGATGTACTTCGTGCAACTCCAAGTCGAGTAAGAATATCAGCAGAAGAGGTTGAAACCGAGTTACCTCAACGACTGCAAGCAAGCTAAAAACTGGCGCTTCCTTGAGAACCGCCAGTTTCCAACTCTAAACTTGAGATGCTCCCGCCTATGGGGGCTTTTTCATCATAATTCGTAATTAAAAAGGGGTTTTGAACTTTCGCGGAGACACGTGGTCATTTTTCAGTCGGTGTTTAAATCCCCGTCTGAAAAATAATTACGAATTACGAATTACGTTAGCGATCATCGAAGCGATCTTCCGGTACTCCGGCGTCAGCGTTAGCGATCTTCGGGTACCCCCGCGTCGGAACGAGCGTCACTACGAATTTTTAATTTACATGTACCCCATTAGTTATAGGCTGAGATACATATAGCAATCCGTGCAGGAGTTGTGAAAAATTTTAAGTTTTGTAGGGTGGGCACT
>CAZZYE010001259.1:0-2456 GCA_964658145.1 uncultured Stigonema sp. | reverse complement strand
AATTTTTAATTTTGAATTCAAAAAATAGTCACAACCGGAAAAACCTTCACAAATTAACCGAAACGTCCGGAAACGTAGTCGCGGGTACGGACATCAATAGCATTGCTAAAAATTTGAGTTGTTGCCCCAAATTCAACCATTTGCCCAATTCGACTTTCATCGGTGCTGAAGAAAGCTGTAAAATCAGAAATGCGAGCGGCTTCTTGCATATTGTGGGTAACAATCGCAATTGTCAGTTCATGGCGCAAACTAGAAATTAGTTCCTCAATTTTCATGGTAGCAATTGGGT
The DNA here is from genome assembly GCA_964658145.1 of uncultured Stigonema sp. GTDB lineage: Bacteria > Cyanobacteriota > Cyanobacteriia > Cyanobacteriales > Nostocaceae > Stigonema. The sequence goes on along the minus strand of CAZZYE010001259.1, from coordinate 2,167 downwards.
CAAGAGCAGAACAAGGCTCATCCATTAATAGAACTTTTGGTTTAACTGCTAAAGCACGGGCAATACAGAGTCGCTGTTGTTGACCGCCAGAAAACCCCAATGCTGATTTCTGCAACCGATCTTTCACCTCATCCCAAATAGCAGCCCCTTTCAGGGCAGATTCGACAATTTCATCTAACTCTGCTTTCGGACGCCATCCTGCTATTTTCACACCGTAGGCAATATTATCGTAAACACTCATGGGAAAAAGATTCGGCTTTTGGAACACCATCCCAATTTGGCGGCGTAGCCGATTTAAATTGACACGAGGGCTATAGATATTCTGATTAAAAAATTCTACGTTGCCTTCAACCTTCACCTCTGTTTCAAGTTCGCTAATCCGATTGAGGGATTTAATGAAAGTAGATTTACCACAACCACTTGGACCGATAATTGCAGTTACTTGGTTCTGGTAAATATCCATAGACACCCCTTCCAGTGCCTTAGAAGTGCCGTAGTAAAAGCTGAGATTTTTGACTTTGATGGCTGGGCTTAACTTAGTCATACTTTACTTAGGTACTTACAATAAAAATTCATGCTGGTTGCTGGTATTTTAATTAGGCTTTTCTCTTGCTTGTGACTATGCGAGACAAAAGACTGATCAACAAGACCATCCCAACTAAAACCAGAGAAGCAGTCCAGACTAATGCTGTTTTTTCCGGCGAGGGATCGTTGTATAAGTTAAATATTAATACTGATAGCGAAGCTGTTGGACTTAGTAAATCTTTTGTCCAATCTAAACTGAACAAAGCAGTAAAAATCAGCGGTGCTGTTTCACCTGCAGCACGGGCTACAGCCAGCAAAACTCCTGTGGTAATTGCGGGAATTGCAGCAGTAAAAACGACACGAGAAGTGGTTTGGAAGCGAGTACTTCCTAAGGCGGCAGATCCGAGACGTAAAGATTTAGGAACAAGTTTTAAGGCTTCTTCGGTAGTCAATACGACAATAGGTAGCATGAGAACGGCTAAAGCAAAACCACCTGCGATCGCACTAAAATGCTTAGTACGAAACACGATAATGCCATAAGCAAAAATACCCACAACAATTGAAGGAACACCAGTGAGGATAGAGGCGATAAAGCGAACAGCACGACCGACATTGGTTCCTTGACCAATTTCTGACAAATATATACCTGTCATTATCCCACAGGGAACACTAATCAGTGCAGCAATTACAACCATTGTCAGAGTACCAATAATCGCATTCGCAAATCCATTGTCAAGCACTGATGCCGTAAAAATGGAGGGTTTGAGGCTACTGATTCCCTGAGTCACAATTTTCCACAACACCGACAGCAAAGGAACTAGGGCTAAAAGAGTGAAAGCGAATGCGATCGCATTCATTCCATCGTTAAATAAACGCCTTCCAGTCGGTAGAGGACTACATAATTCTGCAACCAACTCATCTATTTCAGACACTTGATTAGTACTCATCTCCCTTACGCCTTTTCATATTCAAACTTCTAGCTTTGTTAGCTTAGCGTCCCAACTCTTTGATCGAGGGCAAGCTTTAGAGCGGTTGTTATTTCTGCTTCCTGCTCACCAACTGTACAATCGTCAAAGCACCAACATTGACCAATAGAGTCACAGCAAACAAAATCAAACCTAAATACGTTAAAGCACCAATGTGCAAAGGATCTTGAGCTTCAGCAAATTGATTGGCTAACACAGAAGGGATAGTATATGCTGGGTCGAGCAATGAAGGACTAATTTGTTCGGAGTTACCAATCACCATAGTTACAGCCATTGTTTCGCCCAAAGCCCTTCCTAGAGCGAGCATTGCTGCACCCAAAATTCCCGAAAATCCAGCTGGTAGAATCACTCGAAAAATGGTTTCCCACCGGGTAGAACCCAAAGCCATAGCTCCACTACGCAGTTCTTTTGGAACTACTAACAAGACATCACGACTAATTGCTGCCATTGTCGGCAAAATCATAATCGCAAGAATCATGCCAGCAGTCAACATATTGAAACCACCAGGATCTGGTGTATTGAATAAGGGTATCCAATGAAAAATGTCAAATAGCAACTTTTGCAACGGGATTAGGAACGGAATAAAGGTATAAATGCCCCATAAACCGATGACAACGCTGGGAATTGCGGCAATTAGCTCTACAATAAAAGCTATG
>CAZZYE010001258.1:0-2460 GCA_964658145.1 uncultured Stigonema sp. | reverse complement strand
TAGCCATTAGCCATTAGCTATTAGCGAAGAAAAAAACAACCCCCGATAATTGTGGGGGTTAGTGGGTTCGGTTCATTGATTTGTGGAAAAAACTATTGACAAATCATCAAACTAAAGCTAGCCAAAATTGCACCGATGGTGTAAAATACAGCAACCACTTGTAATTCTGACCAGCCAGAAAGTTCTAGATGATGGTGTAGTGGTGCCATTTTTAATAGGCGCTTGCCTTTGCCATCAGGACCTTTGGTAGCTTTGTAGTAGCTAACCTGAGCCATTACGGAAAGGGTTTCTACAAAGAAAACACCGCTGAGAATAAACAGAGCTACTAAGCTATTAGTTAGCAGACCCACTGCAGCTAAAGCTCCTCCTAGTGCCAGAGAACCGGTATCTCCCATGAAAACACGGGCAGGGTTACGATTATGGGCTAAGAAGCCTAAGCAACTGCCACTTAAACAAGCACAGAAAACCATTAATCCAAGTGAAGTGGGTGCAATCAGAGCACCTAATGCCAGCAATGCGATCGCTACCGTTCCTGCTGCCAAACCATCAATGCCATCAGTTAGATTAGTAGCGTTACTCTCTGCTACTAGTACAAAACCAGCTAAAGGCCAGAAAAATATTCCCAAGGGGATATAAAAACCCAAGGGTAAAGCAATATTTGTAATATTAGACGGCTGACTAAAAATCATCCACGCACAGAACACTGCCGCAAAACCGATTTGCATAGCCAGTTTTACGCGGGGGGATATTCCTTTGTTGGACTTGCGGCGCAGAATTTGCCAATCGTCGATCCAGCCAATTAAACTGTAGCTGAGTGTCAATGCGGAAACGGCAAGTACTTCACCAGCAAACTTAGACCATATACAGGCAGCTATGACTGCGACAGGGACAAAGAATATGCCTCCCATAGTTGGGGTGCCAGCCTTTTTTAAATGGGCTTGGGGACCATCCTCGCGGATTATTTGCCCAGTTTTCAGCGCTTGCAGCATCGGTATTACCCAGTAGCCGATGGCAGCTGAGGTCATAGCACAAAATAATAAGGGCAGGGTTAGCGAAATACTTTGCCAAGGCAACCGATTCGCCATACCATCCAGAATCAGTGCTGCTACACCAAGCCCTACACTTAATAAAGAGACTAGTAAGATTCCAGAAATATTTAACCCTCGGGCGGGAGATAATTTAGCGTCCACAAAAATTTCCCTTCACTCCACACTAGCAAAAATGAACAATGACGACCATGTATGCCGCCGACCATGCTAAGCGCCTTAATCGGCTATTCCTCGTCTGGAACCAGCTGTTCGCTGTCATCGAAGTCGTAATCGCCAATTCCTCCATCATCTACACCCATTAGCGATTCTATTTCTTCTTCGTCTTCAAGAAAATCTGGTTCGTGAACGTCACGCGAGATTATACGACCGTTCGACTGTAACCAGTCTAATAAGGAGGATTCTTGCTTTAATGGGATTACGGCGGCACGCTGATTACGAGGTTCTTCACGTAATGGATAATTCAACATATCGACGAAGATACAACAAGGGTAAAATTACTAGACATTTAGAGTCTATCACTTGAGAATCGATTATATAGTTGTTGATTCAAGTCTTTTGCTCCAAAATCCGAAAAAAAAAAATTTTATTTATTATTGATCTGGCATACAGTTGCAGCAAATTAGTTAGTGGTATGACTCTATACATTGGTCATTAATACCTTCTTAATACAGATGTTGTTTGAGGTGACAGGCAATGGGAAAAACAGCTCTTTTTGAAGCAATCGCAGCTACAAATCGCGGTTTATTGGCAACTGATCTGGAGAAACAAGCTATTTTAGTAGCAATTGCTAACTTGGAGGATATTAATCCTACACCAAGTCCAGTGGAAGCTCCAGATTTGCTTAATGGCAATTGGCGACTACTCTATACAAGTAGCAGGGCACTCTTAAATCTTGACCGAATTCCCTTGTACAAACTTGGTCAAATTTATCAGTGTATTCGCGTAGAAACTAACAGTGTTTACAACATAGCTGAGATTTTTGGTCTGCCTTTTCTCGAAAGCTTAGTCAGTGTAGGTGCAAAATTTGAGCCAGTTTCATCTCGTCGCGTTAACGTCAAATTTGAGCGTTCTATTATCGGTTTACAACGTTTAATAGGTTATGATGATCCCGATAATTTTATCCAACAAATTGAATTTGGTAAAAAATTCACTGCGATTGATTTTCCTTTAAAGAGTAGTGAACAACAAGGCTGGTTGGATATTACTTATTTAGACAGTAATTTGCGTATTGGCAGAGGTAACGAGGGTAGTGTGTTTGTCTTAACCAAAGCATAAAATGTTCCCAGCGAACATAAAAAATAAGCGATAGTTAAAACTTTGTCAAGATGGGTTACACCCTACTTTTGATTTTGGGAGTGGGGAAGAGACGTTCCGCCGGAACGTCTGTACGGGAGTGGGGAGTGGGGAGTGG
>CAZZYE010001257.1:0-2460 GCA_964658145.1 uncultured Stigonema sp. | reverse complement strand
AGCGGATGCGCTATGCTCGTCGTCCCACAGTTAAATCATCCGTTACATCCGTTATCTCATCCGTTGCTCACAAATTTAAGTGATGATAGTCACCCTCCCCGTATCTAAGTCATAACGACCTCCGACAATTTTTAAGTTGCCTGACTGTAGCCGTTCAGTTAAGAGTTGCGATCGCTGCAACCGTTCAATTTGATATTGCACATTTGCCACCACTGCATTCTCAACTGCGTCGCCCGGTTGACTTTTAACTTTTTCTACGGCTGGCTCAATTGCTTTAACAAAGGTACCAATTTCACCCAGCAGCGCTTGTTGTTGCACAGCTGCGGTGACCGCCCCACATCGCTCATGACCCAGCACCATCAGCAGTGGAGTGCCTAACAGGGCAACTGCATATTCAATACTGCCTGTCGCTTCAGGTGTAGCAATATTCCCGGCGATCCGAACATCAAAGATATTTCCAATGCCCTGATCGAAAACAATTTCTGCCGGCACCCGTGAATCTGCACAACTGAGGATGGTTGCAAATGGATGTTGAGCTTGAGCAACTTCCTGCAACCGCACTGCCGATTGATCTGGGTATTGGGGTTGATGCTGGATAAACCGCTGATTTCCTTCGATCAACTTTTGCAGCGCTGCATCGGGACTGAGGGATTGAGGAACTGAGGGCATTTCGGTTGCTTGAACAGGTTGAATCCGCCAAAGTAAATCGCTGGCAGTTACCATCATCCCAAATGCCCCCGTAACTCCTAACCTTAAGAAGTCACGACGTTCTATGAAATGCTTGTTTGGATTCATGATTTGCTTATAACGACGCGACACATTTTATAGAGCTAATCTCCATCACATCTGAGATGTAACAGGTACCCCCAAATTTGTTGAGCAGTGGTTTGATGTTTTCCACTACAGGCTTGACGTACTCTGGCATACAAAACGCGATGATGTAAACATTATCGAGCATTGTCATATCTAAATCTTCCGCCGTTCCTCGTAATCCTTTGCCAGCAACATTGCGGATCACAGCGTGACCATGTACACCTGATTTATCTAAACTTTCTAAAATTCTGCTAAGTTCAAACGCATTGGCAATAATTTCAATCTTTTTAACTTGGTGCATATTATTACCTCCAAAACAGGTTAATTGCATACAGATATAGCGGAATTCCCACAATAATATTGAATGGGAATGTCACTGCCAGAGCGGTAGAAACATACAGGCTGGGGTTCGCTTCCGGAACAGTTAACCGCATAGCTGCGGGGACAGCAATGTAAGAGGCACTGGCACACAACACAGCGAATAAAAGTGAATTTCCCTGAGGCATACCAATGAATTTGGCAATCAGTAACCCAATGCCTGCATTAAGTATTGGAATCAGTATGGCAAATAAAATCAGGAAAAATCCGGTTTTTTGCAAGTCTTTAATTCTTCTTGCAGCGACCAGTCCCATATCCAGTAAAAAGAAGGTGAGAACGCCGTAAAACATCCCTTGTGTAAAGGGTTCTAAGAGCTTCCAACCGTGTTCTCCTGTCAACAAGCCAATCAGGAGGCTACCAACCAACAGAAAGACTGAACTATTTAGAAATGCCTCTTGCAAAACTTCCGACCAGGAAAAGTCCCGCTTGTCATCAATGGTGAATAGATTCACTAAGATCAGACCAATAATGATGGCTGGAGATTCCATCAGGGCAAGGGCTGCCACCATGTAGCCATCAAAATGAATGCCTTGCGCACTCAAAAAGGCGCTAGCGGTGATGAAGGTGACAGCACTGATAGAGCCGTATGTGGCAGCGATCGCCGCAGCATCGTAAGTATCCAGCTTCAGTCTCAGGATAAAGAAGGTGTAAATTGGGACAAAACAAGCCATCAAGATCGCTGCCAGAAGCGTTAGAACTACTTCCTGAGTGACTCCGCTTTTGATCAGTTCTACCCCTCCTTTAAAACCAATCGCCAACAGCAGATAAAGCGATAGGAGTTTGGGTACTGGGGCAGGAATTTCGAGATCGGACTTGACAAAAACAGCGGTCATCCCCAGAAAGAAAAAGAGGATTGGCGGATTCAGGATGTTGGACACAATCAAGCTGACATCCATTTCTACTCCTTTTTATACTGGTGAAGTCGGCAATTCAAGAAATTTTTCATCTGCAAAAATTTAACCGTTGAATCATGATGTAACTTGTATTGCTACCCCATGTCAATTGGGTGAGGCGAGACTGAAATGACACTTGTGGGGGTGAATGTCAGCTTTTTAATTGCCCACGGTAATCTAGCTGGTGCGGAACTATCGGAATCTTATTTGATTTTTGAAATATATGTAGGGTGAGCACTGCCCACCAAAACCTGGATGTGGTGGGCAGTGCCCACCCTACTGCGCGTCTACCCATCAACTATGATGGATAATATCATGTCTGGTTAATGACTTATTATATGAACCCTCACCCCGCCCTCGCTCGCTCCCCTCTCCC
>CAZZYE010001256.1:0-2469 GCA_964658145.1 uncultured Stigonema sp. | reverse complement strand
ATGGTGATGACAGTGGTTGAAAATTGAGAAATAATTTCATTCTGAAATACAATCACAGGTCGAGTACCTCCTTGTTCAGAACCTCTGGTGGGGTTCAAATCTGCCAGCCAAACTTCCCCTCGTTCAACCGTCATTTGCTGTCTTCTTGCCTTAAAAGTTCTGTATATTCGTCTAATCCTTCTTCAGCTAGTTGGCGGTCTGACTCAGCAAATTCACTGTAGAGAGCAGCTAGATGATTTTTATCGATGTGCCAACTCGCAGATCGGCTGCGGAATTTCAGGAATGCTATAAAATCCTCAACTTGTTTGAGTTGTTCCTGATTCAGATTTTCTAATTCTTGTTTAAGCGACTCTTTTAAAGCAACCATTGTAGGCTCTCACAAGCGAAACAGTGCATCTTATTATCTTTAAAGGGTATTAACTTATTCTAAGGAATGACCAATGATTGGTGCGTTAAAATGCATACGAATTGCATAAAAGGTATGGAAATGGCAGTTTTGCGGAAATTTCCACACCTGCTATTGTTAAATGAAGTTAAATAACATCCTTCACTTTACTCATAAGAGTGTTGAGAAACTGCCCCCAGTAAATTGTGAGGTCGTCGTATTGGTCATTTGGCGTTGGATGCATTGACTGCGCCTTTCCATAAGCATCAATGAGCAACGAAAGAGCTTCTATACTACGCCTAGCTGCTTTAATAGCCTCTTCACTAGAAACAGTCCCAGCATCTCTATCAGCGATGTCTTTAAGGGGTTCCCACATCTCTCGGTAGAAGCGATGCCTAGTATTGAGTCTGATAATAACTTTATCTGCTAAATGCTTGACATCAATGAACATATTGCCAGGAAAGTCCACTGACTCTAAGACAATCGGGAAGTCCTTTATGTTCTCAAGATACTTTGCCTTTTCCTCTTCGTCGTCTCCAACAACATCTTGGGCTAAGTCATCGAGAATTTGTTTGACTTCGTTTTCGTCATTAAGTACTTCTGCTCGACCCTTTGGCATTGTAAGGTTGGCGTCCTTGACAGCTTGATTAATTGCTGTATGTTCTCCATCATTATCTCGCTCGTCCTTAGCCGCCTTGCCCCATGCTTCCTGAATAAAACTACGTGCTGTTTTAATGTGCGCTTGAAGACGAGCGCGAATTTTATCTCGCAATTCACCATGAGGTTCAACACCACGCTTGACGTTACGAACACCAAAATATTCGTCTAGTGTTGGCTTAAATGAAACCTCGATTCCAATAAAACGATCAGGGTCTTCAACCCGTGTAGCGAAGATGCGCGGCACAGATGTGTAAGAAATTTCCCGATCCAGTCGCACAAAACTAATGCGACCTTCATTTTCAGGAACACGCAGTTCTTTCGCTAGTTTGTCATTACCCAATCCACGTTTGCGTAGAACCTCTTTTGGATACAAAGTAACTCGGAGCCTTGCTGTATCAAACCCACTAGTAACCTGGATTAGCTCATCAGCAATGAGAGTAGGTTCGTAGTGTTGAATACTAGCTTGAGTGCGATCGCCGCCAGAGTTTGCTTTAGCATAATGGTCAATCAAAGCCCGGTCAGCCCATGTGCTTTCCATCAAAAACAGTGGATCATGTGCCAGCAGAGCCTTGTCGTTAACTGAGATTTTGATACCACCATTGATAAAGTAGCGAAAGATACGGGATAGTTCCTTCTCAACTTCCAAGCGCAGTTCATCAAAGTTAGGAGCTAACCGTCCCTCTTCAAGCCGATCAACTTTGGACCAGACTACCAGAGTGCCTGTGCTTTCGGTCAACAAATCAGTCAGATCAGGTGGGACAGGGTGCGTTGAGGGTGGCGCTATTCCAGCAGTTTGACCGAGTTTTTCTTCTTCAATTGCTTCATCTAAGTCTAAGTAAACGTGCAACCAGGAATCAGAGGATTTTTCACGACTCCAAACATCAATGCGACGAGCAAAGTTGAGAGCAGCTAACTTAGCTCCCACCCCATATTTGCCCATTGTACTGGTACTCATGTAGCGAGTTGAGAAACCAATCACAAGGTAGCGATGGAGAATCGCTTCACTCATCCCAGTCCCATCATCTGCAATGGCAATTTGGTGAACGCGCTTCTTACGACCCTTGGTATCATCTTCATGTAAACGAATGCGGATATTATTGGCTTTAGCCTCAATACTATTATCAATTACCTCGCCAAGGGCTGTGGGCAAACTATGTCCGGAGTCTCGAAGGGACAGTAAAGCCTGCCCTGTCTGAATCATGGGAATTCGGGTGTCAGCAATTCTTAATTCAGTAGTTGATGTCATTAAATTTTCTCCTTTTAGCAACGCCACCCATTGATTCGGTGTAGCGCCACGTTCCATGTGTTTCTTAGTTCTGTTTATGCCGCTCCGCCTTTTTGGTCAAAACGACCTGAACTTGTTTCTAATCTCACATCTTGCACCTCCCCGTACAAACACAGGGAACATCAAAACATCAATGATA
>CAZZYE010001255.1:0-2478 GCA_964658145.1 uncultured Stigonema sp. | reverse complement strand
AGCCATTCCCTGTATGTAAAGTTTTCACCCACTTCAACCGTTTTGGTCTGACTGACATGCGGGCAGTCGTGCTGCTGATGACTAGTAGCCAATGGAACATGTATAAAATGCCACGCATGGTCTGAAATAGCAACAGAAAATATGTAGAAAGTTTAAATTCCTTATCTTGACGTATCCGCTTGAGACCAGCAAACATCCCCGCCATGGACATTGTAACTGTCAAGCCACTCACGGGACTTAACATTGGTGGACGGTGTCGTGTCAGCGCCATTAATAAATCTGGCACTGCTGCTGTGGGCAAGATGTACATAATCAGCATAAACATGAACAGATCCCAGGTTTTGCGCGTACCCATACGGTTTTTGAGAATCAGATCCCAGTAATCCAAATACCGCTGATACCCGCCTTCTGCCCATCGACTGCGTTGATGCCACAAAGCGATCGCGCTTGTTACGCCTTCTTCTTCTACCGTTGGGTAGAAAACACACTCAATATCCCAGCTATCTAAATGTAAGCGGATCGTCAGATCCAAATCATCGGTGATAGTTTCTTCATTCCAGCCGCCGCAACTATTGAGCGCTTTTCGGCGGACAAATTGACCATTGCCCCGCAGTTCACCAATGCCACCAATCATAGTCCTTTGTTGCTGGAAAAAGGTATCGACTGCCATTTCTACCATTTGACCCTTTGTCCAAAAATTTTCGTTCTTGTTGGCGATCGCTTTTCGCACCTGCACCGCCCCCACTTTTTCTCTTTGAAACAAAGGTATTACCCGTACTAGCAAGTCTGCTTCGACTATTGCATCAGCATCAAACACTGCTACAATTTCACCTTTGGAGAGTGGTAGCACTTGATTCAATGCCCCAGACTTTCCTCCACTTGCTTTGGAATCCCGTCGCAGCAATCTTAGTTGATCGTGTTCCTGCGCCAATCCTGCCAACAACTGCGGTGTCGTGTCGGTGCTGTTGTCGTCAACTATCCAGACTTCGTAGCGATCTTCTGGGTATTCTAAGCTACAAAGATTTTTGACTAAGTTGCCAATGACTGCTTCCTCATTTTTCGCTGCTACCAACAAGGATACATAAGGCCAATCCCCCTGCATTTCCAAGCCTTGCTGGTGGGGTTTAGCAAACACTACCCTCAAGGCGTGAATTCCTATGATGGTAGTCAGTCCGATTACAAACAAAAAACTCCAAGAAACTAAATGCAGGAAAAGTGTACCACTCCAGACTATCGTCAAAACTAGAGCAGCTTTGCGTCGGCGACCTTGAAACCGAGATGGAAGAGGCATGGAATTTGATGCCTCTTCCACTAACTCCTCATTTGCCGATAGTTCGGAAAACAAGGAATTTAGCGGATCAAACTCGTTGTAGGAATCGTTTTCGGGCCAGGAATTCGCTGGCATAGGTTACTTGATTCAACCACCAGTATTTATCTACGCCCATAAAGAAGCTGGGTATCAGGTAACACCAAACTGTACAACCCTCACACACCTTGAGCTTACCTTGAGATTGGCGGTAATTCTCCACCTCTTCCGACTCACGATAAAGTTCGTATAGCCGCCCATTAATGGGAACTCCAGTTTGGGCAAAGTGGTAACAAGGTAGCAGCAGTTCGTCGTTAGGAGAAATCGCAATGACAGCATCCACCGCTTTACAGCGAGGATTTTTAGTATCATTGCCTCCAGCTTCAATAAAAGCCAGTGCTGCCTTATTGTAGCCGACATTTTTATATTTCTTCGCAGTAGCTTCTATTGCCGCTACCATTTCCGGGGTGGGATTCTTATTTGAGTTGTAGTTTTCATGGGCGGTGAAGGCTGGGTTAAGCCAAACCCTCGCTCCCAGTTTTTTGCCCAATTCTCCCACTTCATCAATACGCCCATAATTTTGAGCGGTGACCGTGTGATTTAGTACTGGGAATTCTCCTAGAGACTTGGCGATCGCTACCGATTCCACCAATGTGTCGAAAATTTTCACCCCCCGCGACTGATCGTGAATTTCCGCATCCGGACCATCCAAGGAAAAATTTAAAAAGTCAACCAAACCCTGAATTTCCTTGGCTTTCTTCGGATAGAGAATCGTGTTCGTCGTCATGGAGGTGTAAAAACCCTGACGTTTCGCCTCTACATAAATTTGCCCAACATCCTGCCGTAGAAGGGGTTCACCACCGGTGAAATCCACATACTTAACTCCCAATCGACGTAAATCGTTCAAATTATGCTTAATTTTCTCAAAATCAGCTTCTTGTCCTGGTTCTAATGCCCAAATGTTACAAAAGTGGCAACGGGCATTACAGCGATAGGTCAAGTAGTAGTTTGCAACCAATGGAGCCATAAATTGACATTATCTCTCGTTAAATGCCTTTGGCATTATAGCGGGAGATTCCCACACATCACGATCTAAGTTTTCTGGATCTAGAAATAGGGCATGGGGCATGGGTCATAGGGCATAGGGAACAGTACCAGAGCATGATGTCAAT
>CAZZYE010001254.1:0-2479 GCA_964658145.1 uncultured Stigonema sp. | reverse complement strand
CCAACGCCACTCCTCTCAACGCGGGGAACCCGCGCACGAGGGTGGCTCCCCTACACGAACTATCGAATGGTGCAAGATATCAGTTAACAAAGCTGTCTGTTACTTTCTATTTCAACAGATAAACCAGTGCTTCCACAAGGGCTTGATTTTGCTCATCAGTGCCAACAGTGATGCGTAATTTATCATCTAGTCTTGGCTGTTTGAAGTAGCGCACCAGAATTTTCTGTTCCTGCAGTCTTTGATTAAGTTGTTCCGCATTTCCTCCTGGAGGCTTCACGAGCAAGAAGTTGGTTTGAGAATCCCATATCTGGAAACCTAATTGTTTTAAGTCTGTTGCTAGCTTTGTCCGCGATGCCTTCACCCGTGCTACACAAGTATCTTTATAAGCTTGGTCGGTCATAGCAGCAGCCCCAACCGTTGATGCGATCGCATCAATGTTATAGCTATCCTTCACCTTATACAGTCCACTCAGCAGCTTTGGATTCGCCACCCCAAAGCCCAGCCGCAATCCCGCTAAGGAGTACCCTTTAGAAAGTGTCCGGATCGCGATGACATTCTCGTATTCCGTCACCAACCCCAATGCATTCTCTTCCGCAAAATCCACATATGCTTCGTCAATCACTAAAACCCCAGATAACTGAGTTGCTAGTTCCCGTAGTTCCGAAGCTGGAACCACATGCCCAGAAGGACTATTGGGTGATGCAATAAATGTCACAGATCCATTGGCAGCAACTAGTTCCTGAAGGGGTAAGCGGTAGTCCTCGCTGTAGGGAATCTCAATAATTTCCGCAGACTGCATCTGTGTCAGTGTACGATACAGCACATAGCTTGGTATAGGGTAAACTACCTTACGTCCTGGTTCTGCACAGGCGCGAATCACTATATTCAATATCTCATCACCCCCGTTCCCCACAATGATCCAATCACTAGGAACTCCCAAGGCTTTACTAGTTGCTTGCCGAAACTCCTCCGCGAACGGATTTGGATACCGCCGCAACCACTCCCCATCGAAGTTCCGCAGCACCTCTATTACCACAGGAGAGGGAGGATAGGGGTTCTCGTTGCTGTTGAGTTTAATGATTTGGGTACCTGGTTTGGGCTGTTCACTAGGGACATAGCCAGCCATGGCGTCAATATTAGAGCGGAAGTAGTCGGTCATTACTCAGTTTTATGATTTTTCAGTCCCTGATAGGGATTCATACCGTTATACCCCCGCCACCGTAAATAGAATAACATCTAAGGGATCGGGCTTGAAGAAAACCGCTATAACTCCTTTTTACTACATTAAAATGATCGTATTGACACAAATAGCCACGTATGCACTGGGATGATTCCGGCAATTCGCGTAAATTTCCTGAGGGTAACAATATGACCTAGAGGGCGGGGTTACCCCGCCCCTACAATATGGTTAATTCAATTGCTAGGCGATCGCGCTGATTTTGATGACTCTGTCGGTTTTGTATTAGCTGAAACTTGATTGCCTGGTTATGAGTACATTAACTACCATGAATCGCTCTGGTTTTCCGCTGCACAAGCCCTCGCATTGAACCGAAAAGCCCTGGCGATCGCTCAGACACAAAGAAAGTTTTCCTAAGGTCTTCGACAAGAATGTGAGACATGGAGCGACTCCGTGAAAAAAGTGGTATAATAAACTACTTTTTAGTATGCAAAATAGACATAAATACCTTCTCTATCGTAAATAAATATTGAAGTTGTTTTGCATGAAATTTCATGGAGCTAGATACCATCAACGGAACAAATGCGGTACAGATGTCTGAAGCAGTGAAAGTACTCCGTCTGCTATCAACTGTACGGCGATCGCCAGAATAAAAAATCCCAAAACCCGATTTAAGGCTCCAATTCCATTCTTTCCCAGTGCGTTAATCAGTGATTCTCCTAAGGTCAGACATGCATAGAGTAATATTCCTAGTAAAATAATCCCTACTAGCGATCCCAAATAATCACTCAACTGAGTCATTTTTGCAGATAGACCAATAACAATACCAATTGCCCCTGGTCCACTAATCAGTGGTATGGCCATTGGTGTAAAAGAAACATCGTCTTTGTCCACAGCTTCTTGATGTTCTGACTCGGTCAATCGCTGGCGAACTGTAACCATCTCCCACGCTGTATGAGCAACAAGCAAGCCTCCAGCGATCCGCAATACTCCCAAAGATATGCCGAAAAATTCAAGAATTGACCTGCCCACTACCAGAAAAACCGCTAGAACACAGGTAACATTCAGGGCTGTTTGCCGAGCTTGACGCTGGCGATAAGTGCGAGTATCTGTTGAAGTTAAACTGTAGAAGAGTGGTACGGCACCTACTGGGTTAGCGATGGGGAATAGAGAAACAAAAGTCCCTACCGCAGAGGAAATGATATCCTGAGCCATAAATTTACCAAAAAAGGATGAAGGTATAAAAATTTTGGCGTTGCATAATGGCGGTATGAATCATTCCGGAACTGGAACATCCCAAAA
>CAZZYE010001253.1:0-2484 GCA_964658145.1 uncultured Stigonema sp. | reverse complement strand
CTCCCCACTCCCCACTCCCCATTACCCTCTAGTTTGTCCGGAAAAACTTTATGAAGTTTAGATGAACAGACCACAGAGAGCTAACGCCTTCAATATACTTGTTGCAAAATATGAAGTAGTAGCGTCTGGAGAGCAATTTGTGGTAATTAATGCCCCTCGTCCTAAGTCACAACATCAGCAGATGCTGGGGGAAAAGAGTCAGAAGTTAAGTTCTTTTCAAGAACGGCACATTGGACCATCATCTGATAATATCCGGCAAATGCTGGAGGTACTAGGCTTTACTAACCTTGATGACCTGATTGACCAAACAGTACCGCAGGCGATCCGGTTATCCCACCCATTAGAGTTGCCACCTGCACAAAGTGAGTACGCAAGCCTTGCCAAGTTAAAAGAATTAAGCGAAAAAAATCAAGTATTTCGCTCATTTATTGGCATGGGATATCACGACTGTATCACCCCCCCGGTGATTGGGCGCAATATCCTGGAAAACCCCGGTTGGTATACCGCTTACACCCCATATCAACCAGAAATTGCCCAAGGGCGACTGGAAGCGCTGCTGAATTTCCAAACCATGATTATCGACCTGACAGGTTTGGAAATTGCCAATGCTTCGTTACTGGATGAAGCCACAGCAGCAGCAGAAGCGATGACCATGAGTTATGGTGTTTGCAAAAATAAAGCCAATACTTATTTTGTCTCTCGTGACTGTCATCCTCAGACCATTGACGTGTTGCAAACACGGGCTAAACCTTTGGGAATTAACATCATTGTTGGCGATCGTCAGACCTTTGATTTTTCTCAACCGATTTTTGGGGCAATTTTGCAATACCCCACCACTGATGGCACAGTTTACGACTACCGCGCTTTTGTAGAAAAAGCCCATGCTGAGGGTGCATTGGTAACGGTAGCCGCAGACCCCTTAAGCCTGATCCTGCTAACACCTCCTGGGGAATTTGGTGCTGATATTGCTGTAGGAAGTACGCAGCGATTCGGTATCCCCTTAGGCTATGGAGGACCCCATGCAGCTTACTTTGCCACAAAAGAAGAATACAAGCGGCAAGTTCCAGGACGGATTGTTGGTGTATCAAAAGATGCTCACGGCAAAACTGCATTGCGTCTGGCGCTGCAAACCCGCGAACAGCACATCCGTCGCGAAAAAGCCACCAGCAACATTTGCACCGCGCAGGTGCTGCTTGCAGTCATGGCAAGTATGTATGCTGTCTATCATGGTCCTGCTGGATTAAAGAGAATAGCCGAGAACATCCACCAGTTGACTGTACTCCTAGCGTCCGGACTCAAGCGGCTAGGTTACCGCATCAGTTCGCAATGTTTCTTTGATACGCTACGGGTGGAATTGGGAACACGCCCCTTAGAAAAGATTCTAGAAGCATGCGTTGCTCGAAAAATTAACCTTCGTATTTTCGACGCCACTACTGTAGGTATTTCCCTAAACGAAACTACTACAGAAGAAGATTTAATCGACCTCTGGCAAATTTTCGCTTTTAGCGATCGCCTACCCTTCACCCTAGAAGAATTAGATTTGAACTACTCCCGTACAGACGTTCCGGCGGAACGTCTCTACCCCACTCCCCGCACCTCTACCTACCTCACCCACCCCATCTTCAACTGCTATCACTCAGAAACTGAGTTGTTGCGCTATCTCCATAAGCTAGAAGCTAAGGACTTGTCGTTAACAACATCGATGATTCCGTTAGGATCGTGCACGATGAAGCTGAATGCGACATCTGAGATGATACCAGTAAGTTGGGCTGAGTTTAGCAAAATACATCCTTTTGCACCGCTGTCGCAAACGCGGGGTTATCAAATCATGTTCCAGCAGCTTGAGGAATGGCTAGCAGAAATCACTGGATTTTCTGGAGTTTCGTTGCAACCAAATGCTGGTTCTCAGGGCGAATACGCTGGTCTTTTGGTGATTCGTCAGTATCACGAAAGTCGCCAAGAAGCACACCGCAACATCTGTTTAATTCCCTCCTCAGCACACGGGACAAACCCTGCAAGTGCGGTAATGTGCGGGATGAAGGTAGTTACTGTTGCTTGTGACGCTTTCGGTAACGTTGACCTTGATGACCTCAAGGCTAAGGTAGAAAAGCATAGTTCATATCTTGCGGCATTAATGGTCACATATCCCTCGACTCATGGTGTTTTCGAGGAACAAATTCAGGAAATCTGTGCAGCAGTTCATACCCACGGTGGACAAGTTTACATGGATGGGGCGAATATGAACGCCCAAGTAGGACTTTGTCGTCCCGGAGATTTCGGCGCCGATGTCTGTCACTTAAACCTGCACAAAACTTTCTGCATCCCCCACGGCGGCGGTGGTCCTGGTATGGGACCAATTGGTGTTGCACAGCATCTTGTGGAGTTTTTGCCAGGACACTCAGTAATAGGGAATGGGGAGTGGGGAAGAGACGTTCCGGCGGAACGTCTGTACGGGAGTGGGGAAGAAAACCAATTCCCCATTCC
>CAZZYE010001252.1:0-2485 GCA_964658145.1 uncultured Stigonema sp. | reverse complement strand
TGTTCTAATTGGTGACCGCGCTCTTGTGAAATTCCTAATTCTTGAAACGAAAGATCCATTAATTCTCCTACTTGTTAATTGTTAGTGGTTATTTGTTAATTGCTAATTGCTAATTGCTATTAACCATTAGCTATTAGCTATTAACTATTGACTATTTGACCATAAAGGTCGTAGACATTAGCCTGTTTAATCGTTACTGGCACGATAGTTCCTAAAGTTGCTTGACCGTGAACAAATACTTGCCCATCCACTTCTGGGGCGAATCTGCTAGAACGACCGATCAACTCTCCTGTTTCGGGATTTTCTTGTTCAATCAGAACGTCTACTACCTTGCCGACTTCCTGTTGATTTTTCTTTAAAGAAATCGGCTGTTGGAGTTCCATGACTGCATCCTGCCGCTTATCCATCACGAATTGGGGCAGTTGGTTTGGTAGGTTGTAAGCGGGTGTTCCTTCCTCCGGCGAAAATGTGAAAACACCTACATGGTCAAATTCATGGCGCTGGACAAACTGCAACAGATGCTCAAAATGTTCATCACGCTCACCAGGGAAACCGACAATAAAGGTTGTCCGCAGCACTGATGAAGGTAGTGCCTCCTTGATGCGTTCGATAATTGTATCGTTTACCTGTCCTTGCCAAGGACGGTTCATGGCGCGGAGAATCTCTGGATGGGAATGCTGCAAGGGCAAATCCAGATAAGGTAAGACGTTAGGTGTTTCTTGAATTGCCGCTATCACATCTGGGGTGAGTCCAGTGGGATAAGCGTAGTGCATACGAATCCACGGCACATCTACTTTACCCAAAGCACGCAGCAATTCGGCTAACTTTGGCTTACCGTAGATATCTATACCGTAATTGGTAGTAATTTGGGAAATCAGTATGATTTCCTTTACTCCTTGGCTTGCTAACTCAATAGCTTCAGTAACGATGGATTCAATAGTACGCGAACGTTGGTTTCCTCGCAGATGGGGAATAATACAAAATGCACAACGGTAGTCACATCCTTCGGCAACCCGCAGGTAAGCTACACCCTCAGTTGTGGTGCGGTAGCGCGGTGTGGTTTCATCGGCAATGTAGGTTGGTTGTACACTGACCTGCTTGACACGCTCTCCTTGTTCTACCCGCTGAATTACATTTACAATTTTGTGATAGTCGCCTGTTCCTACTACCGCCACTGCCTCGGGCAACTCCTCCAACAACTGCTCTTGGAAGTGTTGCGCTAGACAGCCTGTGATGACAATTTTTTTATTCGCCTCTGCCAGTTCTACTAAAGTTCTAACAGATTCTTCCCGTGCTGCTGCAATAAAACTGCATGTATTGATAATAACATAATCTGCTAACTCTTCATTAGTATCTACGCCGTAGCCTGCTTCTACCAGCAGTCCCAGCATATGTTCTGTATCAATTCGATTTTTCTCGCAGCCTAGGTGAGAAATTGCAATTATTGGCTTATCACCCATATTATGAAAAATCTTCAGGTTTTTCCTCTTACTTAATATAGTTATGTACTAGCTTCTTGCTCTTGACACTAAGAAGGAGATTTTCACCTCCTCACCAGCATTCTACGATCGTCATACACACCCTACAGCAGTCATGACCTTAATCAATATAGAGATCATGCTATGATATCTTTATTAATCTTTTTTCCATGGGAAATTTAACTAGTCTTTCGGTAAATTGGACACCAGTATTCTTTTTTTACAATTGCCTTTTGGTATTTTACATTACCGCAGCGTTTAGTTTGTAAATTTACCCATAGGGAAGTAGCTCTCTTGGATGACACTGGAAAAGACGGTTTCCGTCTAATTACTAGAAAACTAATTTTTGTCCTTCATTCAGAGTATTTAGTAATTAACTAACACTCTGAACTAATTGCTTGATGTGGATTTCTCCCACCCAAACAAAGTTTTGTTTGCGCATGCCTATGCTCTGGGGCGCAAGGAGTGGAGTCGGTGTTTCACCTGAACAAACTAGGCAATGTTCCTCTCCTAACCGCTTGAGAAAGCGCGAATCTCCGCCAAGGTATTGATCCTTTGAGCGTAGCCTCTGTTTCAAGGCTTAGTCTGGTTTAGCTGTTCGAGAACAGAATACACCGTTTCTTCCGGATTAGTCCGTTTGTTAACTACTCATAACCAGGATTCTATGGCAAGTTGTAAGAAGTCGCTACCATTTTCGGAAAATTTCGCAAAGGCTACGGCTTAACAGCTGTAATGCTACCCTTTCGCTCAGGCGATGCCTGTAACTCTCGCAGGTAAGGAACCTACTTTCAAAGGGAGCTGCCTCGCGTTTTTATTAGTGGCAAACTACTCTTAATAGCCAGATTTTATCTTAACATATCTTATGGAAGGTTTGACGCCAGTTTGCTCCTTAGGGAGGAGGCAGCAAATCCGCTCCCAAGAGGAAACAAATTTGACTAGTTAGTTAGTGGTTAGTGGTTAGTAGGGGCGAACGGCCGTTCGCCCGTACAGTGGTTGGTGGAAAAACA
>CAZZYE010001251.1:0-2490 GCA_964658145.1 uncultured Stigonema sp. | reverse complement strand
TGGATGAAATTTACGAAACTGTCAACCGCTCAACTCGTCTCGCAGGGCAAGGTGATTTAGATAAGCAACATCTAAACCCTGTTGCCTTAGTGCAGCCAGAATTATTTCAAAAGCAGTGCGAGCAAGCTTTCTATGATGCCTTAGTAGAACTTGTCCCACAAACACAAGCAGCTCAAAAGGAGCGCAATTACCAAAAGTTAGTAGATGCCTTGGCAGCGATCGCCCCGACAGTTAGCAACTTTTTTGATGGCCCTGACAGTGTTTTGGTAATGGATGAGAATCCAAAAATTAAGCGCAACCGTTTAAATTTGCTGGGATTGCTCCGCAATCATGCGCGGGTGCTGGCAGATTTTGGGGCGGTTGTTAAAAGCTGACCCTGAAAATCAACTACCAAGGGCTACCAATCATGTTGAAGGCTGCCCAATAATAGGGATGGGAAAAATTTGTATTACCTGTCTTTGCCAGTTCTGGTGGCAGGAGGACTTCTCCTTGAGGCCAGTGCAGCTTGCCATTGTGTAAGTACACCTTCCCTGTTAACATATCTATCTGTGCCTGCCTGAGGGCTTCCGCTTTGATTGCAGAGGTTTTCAGATGCTGATAAAACTCCCCGATCAGTCCCAACGTTCCCACATCATTGACATACCACAAACTTGCAAGTGCTGATTTGGTTCCTGCCTGCACCGCTAGCCCTGCAAAGCCCAACTCGGCTTTCTCGTCATCCACCGCAGTGCGACAAGCACTGAGTACCAATAACTCGAAGAAAAATTATTTTCTAAAGAGCCATCATTTTGAATTTTGCCTTTTGAATTTTGAATCGTCGCCATCAGTTTGATCGCCCTCTCCCATCTGCTTCCCCAATCAAGGTAAATGCTGCCCAATCAATAGGATTTGGATGCTGCTTCATTGTTGCTAGCATTGCTTGACGCAAAGCTTGAGCTTTATCTGCATCACGCTGGAGAAAGCGGTAAAATTCAGTCATGAGGAGGGCTGTGGGGCCATCGGAAACTGCCCATAGGGACACCACCACGCTAGGAACGCCAGCAATAAATAGGGAACGCGATAAGCCGATGATGCCATCGCCAGTGATTCTGCCTCTGCCAGTGTTGCAAGCGCTTAAGACAACTAATTCCGCATGGAGTTTCAAGTTAAGAATTTCACTTGCTCTTAGCAAGCCATCATCATTAGGGGAGGGTGCTAGTGCCACAGCACCAGGCACATCCTTATTGCCAAAGTTACCTAATAGCCCGTGAGTGGCTAAATGAATTAGCTTAGCTTGTGATATGCGCTCAAGGACAGCAGTCTTGGTCGCCTGGTTGCCAATCAGAGCTTTAGTATTGAGGAGAGTGGCGATCGCTTGGGCTTCCTGTTCCGAACCGGGGAGGGGAGGTAACTGTTCTGGTGGGTTGCCAACTTTAGGCATAGTAGGGTTGCCAACCACTAACACATCGGCTGATCCTGATAAATTTCGTTGCTGTCTGTGGGTTAAATCTAAGACTTGAATGGCTGGAGATGTGAGGATAGTATGCTTTTCAATCAGGTAACTGCCATCTGAGTTTTGCAAGGCGGCAAACGGCACATTAAATAACTCTTGTTGCGGAATAAAGACCACTCGGCTGAGGGAATTATTTGGCAATTGGTCAGCAATGGGTTGAATCAGCAGTTGATAAAGTTGCTGTAAGCCCCGATTTGGGGTGGCAGTAGCCGAGATGACTGGGATGGCATCAGCCAGGGGAATTTCTTCAGTGGGTGCATCTGGAGGATTGCTAGGAAACTTCAGCGTTACCGTGCCCTTTTGCGTATTGACTGCTACTACCTGTCTTGGCGGAAAATCAGGAGGGTCGCCCTGACACCGGATGAAGGCACCCACTTTGATAGCGGCTACCAATTCACTCCGCCCTCTAGAACTCAGATCATCCCGACTATCAGCAATCAAGTTTGCTAGGGAGGTATTTTCCAGCAGGAGAGGTTTGAGATCGACGCGGCGAAACACAATTTTTCCTGTAGGGTGGAGCACCCAAATAAAGAGTTCTGAAGCCTTGCCTCGCTGCTTGCCTTGAAACAGAGATTCTTCAAAAACCAACGAATATTCAATCAGTGTGGCATTTTCGGCCTTGGCAATTTGCTGAATTTGCTTAAATGTTGGTGCGTTAGCAGTTGCAAGTGCAGGTAGAGACGTTTGCAGGTGAGAACTAGATAACCTCCTCGCTAATAATTCTACAAATGCCCTAGCTCTACTCCGTTCAGCAATTTCTAAACTCGCTTCTGGCTTATTTCTGGCAATTAAAACTTTTTGCAGCAGTTCGTAGCTAAGAAACTGGGTGTCAAAAATCGATATTTTTTGAGTATCATTTAAACTTGGGCGTAGAGATTCTCGCACCTCAATAGCTTTAAGTAATGTGGCTTCGGCTTCTGGCAATTGACCTAACTTGAAAAGCACCAATCCTAGGTTGTGCAGTGCTTCGCCTTGGGCAGCCAAATCACCAACCTTTT
>CAZZYE010001250.1:0-2494 GCA_964658145.1 uncultured Stigonema sp. | reverse complement strand
CCCCGTTGTTACTCAACCCCTGCTATTGAAGCGTCTTCTGTTGACATAGGAGCGCTGGGAAGCTCTAAACAGTATCCAGCACCATATACTGTCTTAATATAGCGGGGATGACGTGGGTCTGGTTCCAGCTTGGTTCTCAAGTGGCGAATATGCACTCGAATCGTTTCGATATCATCATCTGGATCGTATCCCCAAACTTCCCTAAGGATTTCGCTAGGTGAAACTGTCTGACCGTGCCGTTGGAGTAAGCAGTGGAGTAGTTCAAACTCCAAGTGAGTCAGTTTTACTGTTTGACTAAACCAGATCGCCTCAAACCGTTCGGGAACTAAGGTGAGTGGTCCATAGCTCAGAATCTCAGTGTGCTTTGCGGCTTGGGGAATCCTGTCAGTACGCCGTAATAAGGCTCGCACCCGCGCCAGCATTTCTTCGACTTCAAATGGCTTGGTAAGATAGTCATCCGCGCCAGCATTAAAGCCTTCCACCTTATCCTGAGTTTGGCTTAAAGCCGTCAACATCAGCACGGGAATCTCAGCAGTGCGATCGTCTCGACGCAAGCGTTGGCAAACGGTAAACCCATCTACCCTAGGCAACATCAGATCAAGCATGATCAAGTCTGGCTGTAGCTGGAGCGCTAACGCCTGTCCTTTGATGCCGTCTTCAGCTTGGCTGACATCGTAGCCAGCCATCTCTAAATTTACGGCAACGAGTTCTGAAATTGCTGGGTCATCGTCTATGACAAGAATCCTCGGCATTATTAAAGATTTATTACTACTTATTAAGGATAATTAAGAACCTTTGCTAGAGACAAAGATTGCTTCATTGACTATAAAAATATTCTAAATCTAACATAAAGATTAAGATTAAGGAATTGTAAAACTAAGACTAAACTATACTAAATTTAAGCTATCATGTGTTACTCCGCATACAATCCGCCGTGGTTTCTGCAAAATGGTGTTGCCATGACTGTCTACACTTCTTTGTGGGGAAGTCGTAACTGGGAACGTACTACAAAACACCCAGAGCCACCTTATGAAAAAAAAATTTTTATCGGTGGACAAGGTGTGCCAATTTTTGCTTGGGTTGCCATCCCCGAAAACGCCAATAGCACAATTATCGGCACATATGGCATCACAGGTGATTTGGATAATCAATGGTTCCTGAAGCTGCTGGGGCGTAAGGCATACGCTCAAAGATACGCTGTGGTGTTGTTTGATTGGCGTGCTCACGGCAAGACAGCCGAGTTGTCGGCAACGTTGACGAGCGATGGTTTGTACGAGGGGGAAGATTTTGTTCGGATTGCTGCAGCCGCCAAAGCTATGGGATGTCCAGGGAAATTTTGGTTCATGGGATATTCATTAGGAGGGCAATTGGCGCTTTGGGCAGTCAAAGCAGTTATGGATCTGACGAGAAGCAATGAGGATTTAGGACTAAAAGACAGCGACATTGGCGGGGCGGCGGTGATTTGCCCAAGTTTGGATTCTCGCCGATCGCTTGCTTATTTAGTCAAACAACCTTTCGGTAAATATTTGGAGCAAGCGATCGCTAGACAACTAAAAAAACTAGCGTGGCGAATTCACGATGCTCATCCTGGAACCATCGATCCGGGAGCGATTGAACGAGCTAATAGCATCTGGGGTTTTGACCATGAACTGGTAATTGGGCGATTGGGTTTTCCTTCAGTTGAAGCATATTATGAGGCAAGTAGTGCTTTACATCTGCTGCCCAACCTAGAAAAACCCACTCTGATTATTTATGCTGAGGACGATCCGTTATTTGACCCAGCAATCTTGCCTGATTTGCAACTCGCTTCTGCTAGCAACCCAGCAATAGATTTGTTACTGACCCGTCATGGCGGTCATGTTAGCTATTTAAGTAGCGCATTGGGTCAGCGTCAAGCACAAGACCCCGATATTTGGTGGGCATGGAATCGGGTTTTACAGTGGCTCGATCGTTTAACAGTTAACAGTTAATGTTTATGACTAAACTCAGGAATTTTAAAAGGATATTCTTCTGTTTTTCCTGATACAAATCAATAGATTCGTAATGTTCACTGTTCACTGATTTGGTCAATCCCCATCCCAAAGTAAATCCTTAGACTTCATTACTTAGGGTTGAAGTTGAAGGTATGTAAAAGAACCTCCCGGTTGCCTACCGGGAGAGAAAGTTCTGGTTTTTTGCTATGCGTCTTGTTGTCCAAGACCCATTGATTTACACAATACTTTCCCCTAAACCGGATATGTTGCCAAAGTGCCAAATGAAGCTAGCACTTCTCACTAGCGAGTTTGAACTAGCAAAATCTACCGCTGCCACGATCATCTTCGATGTTCATAAAATGCTCCCTGATTATTAAATGTTCTCTCAATTCCATTTACAGTCAAGAATAAGAGAAACAGGAAAATAAGGCTGATTATATTAATAGGAGCAATGCTAAACACGAGGTGATCGCCCCTCACTCCATTGATTTAATGGCATGGTAAGAATTGACTAAAGGGGG
>CAZZYE010001249.1:0-2494 GCA_964658145.1 uncultured Stigonema sp. | reverse complement strand
AGGGGGGTTGGGGGGATCTTCGATGACTGAACGCTACTAACAGCAAGCGTATTGATCTATATGCAGATGTGAAGCCACGAGAGTATACAATTCAGGAGTCAGGAGCTAGGAGTATTTCTCGTTCCCACGCTTCCCCTTAATGCATTCTGAAGCAATACTTTTGGGTGAGTCCGATGAGCACAGGCAGATTATTGTAATTAAGTCCTTATATATAGGCGCACGAATTCCCATTATTTTGTTATTTGTTTACCAAAATGGTAAATAAATTAGTGGATATGATAGATTCTCTAGAAACTAGCTAATTTGCTTACCAAAATGGTAAACTTGTATTAGTCAGCTAAGACATGGAAATCACCTTCGCCGATCGCAAACTGCAAAAACTATGCGAGCAACAAGCAGTGGCGCAAAAAAAATTGGGTGCAAACTGCGCTCGAAAACTGAAAACTCGGTTGGCTGACCTTGGTGCTGCTAGTTACGTCAGGCAATTAGTCGTAGGTCGTCCCCATCCTTTAAAAGGAGATCGTGTAGGTGAATTTGCTATAGATCTAGAAGGTGGTAAACGTCTTGTATTTAAACCAGGGAATGACCCCATCCCTTTGATGGAGGATGGAAGCATTGATTGGTCAGAAGTTACTACAGTTTGTATTATTTTCATTGGGGATTACCATGATTGAGACAACCCGTTCCTTTACTCCAGATTGGGTATCTCCCCCTGGTGATACCATCGCTGATTTATTAGAAGAGCGTGATTGGACACAAGCACAGTTAGCAGAGCGATTAGGCTACACCACCAAGCACATCAGCTTGCTCATTAATGGCAAGACACCTATCAATGAAGAAACTGCTCTGAAGCTAGAGCGGGTTTTGGGAAGTACAGCAGCGTTCTGGCTTAATCGTGAAGCCCAATATCGCGCTCATCTGGTTCGTCTAGAAGGCGCGGTGGTTGAACCCGTACAAGGTAATGGGTTGTAAAAAACAGCTTAATGCTTGTTCTTAGAGCTTTTAAAACCATATTTAAAGATTTGGTCACGGTAATAGCGGGAGTTCCATTCAACAATTGGTTTTCCAATCAGGATTTCCCACTTTCGTAAAGCTTCTTCTAGCAAGGGTTGATTTTTGGCTGCACAGAAGTAATTATCTTGCCAATGTAAACCTAGTTGATCTAATGTCCTCTCGACCCAAACGTCTGTAGAAGTTTCAAAGCTAACGCTACTATCTGACGGTATCAACGCTTCATCATCTTCTTTAGGTTCCATCACAAAGCCAAAATAAAATCTAGCTACTCTTGGTATCCAAACTTGGTTTGATGTGTCTTCATTTAATGTATCTTCTGGATCTGTGACAAATACATATAAGTCACAGTCAATAAAGATTGTAGTAAAGAAAGATTTTTCAGGGTTTTTTAGGGATAGTTTTAGCTCTTGCAAAAGTTGAGTATGACTTTTTTCTTCAACAAGTCTAACTTGTCCTTCTTTTACTTGTTCGACTTTTCCATTTGCATCAACAGTCATAGTATCATAGTAAATTTCTACAGGTCTGCACAATTTATGAAAGGCTAACAAAAAAATTTTAACTATATCGATAACATGACTATTTAAAGAAGCTACAGATTGGTCATCTGCTACACCGATATCTATTTGCCAATGACCAGTTTCTTCTTTAAATCCAAATGTTGTTGTTTTTAAGGAAATCTCTCTAAATTGACTTCTCATTTTAGTTCCTCAGTAAAAGGACCCTTAACATTTCCGTCTGCTGTACGTACCATAAAGCTTAGCTTCAAAACGACTTTACCGCTTACAGTTTCTGGGTAAATTATCTCCAAGTAATCGACGTTCCTCAATTGAGCGTTAGGAGCAGAACGGTTCCCTTTCATTTTACCGTTAAGATATCTTTCGACCTCAGCTTGATTTAAGCCATCAGAACTTGCTTGAGAACCATCAAAAATAATGTCTCCATGTCCTTCCTCGGATTGCCTAATCTGATTATTAGCTTTGTCTATCTGAGTATTGAGGTTACTTTTTGTCATTTGCTTTCCTGGCTCACGGAATTTTACGTCTACCCGTGCCGTTTCAGCTTGTCCTGGAAGCCTAATGCGAAGATCGGGGCTAAGAGGCTCATTAATGACTGGTGTATCATCAGCTGGTGTTTCTGCCGTAGGTCGCACGATTTCGACTTCATATCCGGCATCAGCATATCGTTCTGCCAGCCTCAGTTCTGCTTGAGTATTGTAGTTTCCTATACGTGCCTCATTGATTTTTTTGACTAACTCACTATCTGGTAATCCTCGAACTCCTTTTTTTCTAAGACGTGCTTCCCAAACGTCAAAATCGATTGCCCCATTAATGTCTTTAGGAGGGCTTACAGGATGTTCAATTCTAGGACGTCCTGTCATTGGTTCTGGTGGTACTGTGTGTCCATAAATGAATTTACTTGCTCTGTACCTTTTTTGTTCTTTTGACTTTTGACTTCGAGCGTTCGCGCAGCGTCTCCCCTT
>CAZZYE010001248.1:0-2496 GCA_964658145.1 uncultured Stigonema sp. | reverse complement strand
AAAAAGGGGGGCTAAGAGAGAATATTTAGCGCAGCTTCATGGAGAAACGGTATTACGCACTCATCAGCATTCTCACAACAAGTGCGGCAAACTCAAAGTTAAAATCATATACTGAAAGGGTCTTCTGAGCTTAACAATCTCATTTGAAGCCAATGACTGAGCAACGTGATACTGATTCTCAATCGTTCAGTGAACCGACTGATGGTGTGACCAAAGGGGAAGTCGATAATTCCAAGACAAACCGGCTTGCGGGTGTCTGGAACAAGGCAACAGCACACTTGATGCCACTCCTACCCGTAGATCAAGTGGCACAGAAGGTTGTTAAATGGTTTAGCGTCAGCGAAACTCAGGTCGCAGAGATTTTAGAGACACTTCGAGCCGAACTGCCAACCACAGAAGCCCTCCTGATTGGTAAGCCCCAAGCTGGAAAAAGTTCAATTGTGCGGGGACTGACAGGAGTTTCGGCTGAGATTGTTGGTCAGGGATATCGTCCCCACACACAACACACCGAGCGCTACGCCTATCCGAACAGTGACCTGCCGTTGCTTATTTTTACAGATACGGTGGGACTGGGAGATGTAAACAAGGATACTCAGGCAATTATTCAGGAACTGGTTGGAGATCTACAACAGGAGAGTCGCAGCGCCAGAGTCCTGATTCTGACTGTCAAAATCAATGATTTCGCCACCGACACCCTGCGACAAATTGCTCAGCAACTGCGTCAGAAATATCCAAACATTCCCTGTCTGCTGGCTGTTACCTGCTTACATGAGGTTTATCCTCCCGCTACAGCCGATCATCCAGCCTATCCACCAGACTATGAGGAGGTCAACCGAGCATTTGCCGAGATGCAGCAAGCTTTTACAGGACTGTGCGATCGCGCTGTACTGATTGACTTCACCCTAGAAGAAGACGGCTACACTCCAGTATTTTATGGCTTAGAGGTCTTTAGAGATTCCTTAGCAGACCTACTTCCAGAAGCTGAAGCCCGAGCAATTTATCAGTTATTGGATGGGGAAACAGGCAAGCAAATTGGCAACCTCTACCGGGATGCCGGACGCCATTACATGCTGGCATTTTCCATCATGGCAGCTACGATTGAAGCTGTGCCACTGCCATTTGCCAGCATGCCCGTGCTGACTGCCTTGCAAGTGTCAATGGTGGGTTTGCTGGGTAAATTGTATGGGCAGACGCTGACTAGATCGCAGGCTGGGGGTGTTGTCAGTGCGATCGCAGGTGGCTTCCTAGCACAGGCTGTTGGACGGGAGTTAATCAAATTCCTACCCGGATTCGGCAGCGTAATTGCTGCTTCTTGGGCAGCCGCCTACACTTGGGCGCTTGGGGAAGGTGCTTGCGTTTACTTCGGTGACTTAATGGGGGGTAAGAAACCCGATCCTCAGAAAATTCAGTTAGTGATGCGAGAAGCGTTTCAGGTAGGGAAAGAACGGTTTAAGGTTCAGATAAGATGATTTGCCTACCGTTTATTTCCGCCGTCTTGTACTAGAGTGCATCTTATCAATTGACAATTCGAGGCGCAGTAACTACAATGTAATTACTTATTCTGGCAACGGTATGCTATGAGTCCAGTCATTAGGACGCGACTTGTTAAAGTTGGTAACTCTCAGGGCATTCGGATTCCCAAACCTCTGCTGGAGCAAAGTGGTATTGATGTAGAGGTTGAAATTGAAGTGCATGACAATCATTTAATTGTGCGTGCAGCACCGCGATCGCGGGTTGGATGGGATAAAGCCTTCGCTGCAATGGCAGAACGGCATGATGATGTTCTGCTTGAGGATGGGAGTATGACTCTTTGGGATCAAGCGGAATGGGAATGGTAGTTCGTGCGGTTCGATGTTTTCCTTGTTAACCTTGATCCAACAGTGGGAAGTGAGATTCAGAAGACAAGACCCTGCGTCGTGATTTCACCTGATGAGATGAATCGCCATATTATGACCGTCATCGTTGCGCCCATGACAACGAAAGGTCAACCATATCCCACACGAGTAGCTTGCCAGTTTCAAGGCAAAGATGGGCAGATTGTTCTCGATCAGATCCGGACTGTTGACAAGATTCGATTGGTCAAACGGCTGGGTCAGATTAGTCTGGATGAGCAGAAGGCAGTCCTCGATACCTTAGCTGAAATGTTTTCTGAGTAACTTTATGCCTCCTCTGCGATCGCCATTATTTTAGGCTAAAGTACGCGCTCCTACTCTCAATACTGTACGTTCGCTTATTTAGAGATCCAAAGGGGAATTAAAGCCTTAATATAAAAGGAAAAAGGGGATTTTTACGTGAATCGTTATTTTCAAGTAAAATTTGTGACCTTTATAGAATGCTTCCAGAGGCGTTTATTTAAGGCTTAGGCATACGATAAATAATAAAATGACCAAAAGCGTCCGTGCGAATAAAAATGCCTGAATCTATTGCATCGCCTGGATTACAAGCCCTGTAAGGCGCTTATTAAATCTTGCGGTTAAAAATGAGCGAACGTACAGT
>CAZZYE010001247.1:1723-2496 GCA_964658145.1 uncultured Stigonema sp. | reverse complement strand
CCTTGCACTCGCAAGTTGTCCGGAAAGAGCAAACTATCTGCTACTCCCAATTCTAATAAGGGTGTCCACAGCTGAATAATTTGCCACAGCCAGTAAACCTGCCGTACCGCCGTTGCTTGCGTCCATGCATCTGTAATCGCTGGGTAGAGATTTCCAGTCTCATCGATGGGCACATTTTCCAGCAAGATGATATCACCCTCAAACCCATACACCTGAGGAAGGTGTAACCGCTGTTGATATAATTGTAGATAAGGAATAATTTCTTTTGGCAATTCTTCAGGTATGTCTGGCAATAGTCCTGGTTGAGTATCCAGCCAAATCTGGGGTGTGATGACCTCATACCTATTTGCCACCTTGTCTCCAGGTTGGATATTGGCTTGACATAAGTCTGTTACCCAAAGATGGCGGTGAACTAGAGGAGTTTGGCAATTTGTACATAAGCGTTCACCCACAGGATTAATCGGGTTAGTGCAGCCTAGGTTTGTGCAGTAAATTATCCGCTGAGTAGAAATCATGCAAGTGTGGATTTTAAGACAAAACTATTACGTGAATTTCAATTAAATATACCTGTCAAGGAAGGAGAAGGTTAGCATAAACTGGATTTTTGTCTTTGTGGTTAAACCTTGTTACTAAAAGTCATAAAAATTTACCTGAAAAAGCGGTCAGCAGTCAACGGTCATTAAGTTACTGATAGGTGATTAATGACTAAAAGCTGAAAGCTTTTGGCTTCGTAAAAATACTATAGGAATCCGTGCGCCTATAGCGTGAAAAAA
>CAZZYE010001247.1:0-1713 GCA_964658145.1 uncultured Stigonema sp. | reverse complement strand
AGTAGGGTGGGCATTGCCCACCGAAACCCTAATATGGTGGGCAATGCCCACCCTACGTGTATTTCAAAAATCAAATAGGAATCCTATAGCTTCTATTTTCAGGAAATAGTCAAAGCATAGGTGGATCTAATAATAAAAATACACGGAAAATTTTTGAGGATTTAGGATGGCTTTATGCCAAGTACTACCTTAATTTGGTTCATAGCAGGAACAGTTCTGTGTTTAACGGAACTGTTTCTGCCCACGGCTTTTGTTGCCTTGATGATGGGAATTAGCGCTTTACTGGTAGCACTGCTGTCTCAAGTGGTTACGTCCGTATTGTTGCAAGTTGTAGCTTGGCTGCTGCTTTCCACAGTGCTAGTTTTACTTTCCCGTCGATTTGTGCGATCGCCTCGGCGACGCCCGGGAAAAATTCAGGATGCAACTACAGCTGAAACTTTAACAGAGATTCCTGCCGGGAAAACAGGGCGGGTGCGATACGAGGGAAATTCGTGGCAGGCACGTTGTGACGATGACGAACTCAGCATAGCAGCTCATGAACGAGTTTACGTAACCAGACGCGAAGGCACAACCTTGATTGTGATGCCAGAAAATTTGTTGCATTCCTAAAGAAGTTCTGACCCTTCGGGTTCGCCAGATCCTGCAGGCGGGTTTCCCGCCTTCAGGGCTGGACTCACTTTTTTTAACAAAATTGGGAAATTTAAAATGGAATCTTTGTTTTTACTGATATCTTTGGCTTTGGGCGGTTCGGCTTTGGCAGGTTCGGTTAAACTCGTCAATCAGGGCAATGAAGCCTTGGTAGAACGTTTGGGTAGCTATAACAAGAAACTAGAACCGGGTCTGACCTTTATTACCCCTTTTGTTGATCGAGTCGTCTTTCGTGAAACCATCCGGGAAAAAGTTTTAGAGATCCCGCCCCAACAATGCATCACCCGTGACAACGTATCGATTACTGTTGATGCTGTGGTTTACTGGCGGATCATCGATATGGAAAGAGCTTACTACAAAGTAGAGAATCTCCAATTAGCGATGGTAAATTTGGTGCTTACCCAAATTCGTGCCGAAATGGGTCAATTGGAACTGGATCAGACTTTTACCGCCCGTTCTCAAATTAATGAACTTTTGTTGCGAGATTTGGATATTGCTACTGAACCTTGGGGTGTGAAAGTCACGCGGGTGGAACTGCGGGATCTGATCCCCTCGCAAGCGGTACAAGAATCAATGGATTTGCAAATGTCAGCGGAACGGCGCAAACGGGCATCGATTTTAACTTCTGAGGGCGATCGGGAATCCGCTGTTAATAGCGCCAGAGGTAAGGCTGACGCCCAAGTTCTGGATGCGGAAGCCCGTCAAAAAGCTGTCATTTTGCAAGCAGAAGCTGAACAAAAAGCGATTGTTCTGAGAGCACAAGCCGAACGCCAACAGCAGGTTCTCAAAGCCCAAGCTATTGCTGAGTCTGTGGACATTATTGCCCAAAAAATCAAAACTAGCCCCGGTGCTCACCAAGCATTGGAAGTTCTAATTGCTTTGGGCTATCTGGATATGGGCGCGACAATTGGCAAGAGTGATAGCAGTAAGGTGATGTTTATGGACCCACGAACCATTCCCGCCACTTTGGAGGGTATACGCTCCATTGTCTCAGATGGTCAGACTGACTCCAACCCCCTAGTTGCCAAGGAAATACCTTCAGGGAATAATAACAGATAGTTGTTG
>CAZZYE010001246.1:0-2499 GCA_964658145.1 uncultured Stigonema sp. | reverse complement strand
CTGCAGGAGGGAGACCCTCCTTCAGGGCTGTCTCACCAGTCGCCTAGTAGCGGGAAACACTCATAATGCGCGCTGGCTCACCAACAACTAACAACTAACAATAAAATGTTTAACTTTTCTAGGATCAGTGGGCGTTGGCATCTACCTACATGGAATAACTGGCGGCATACGCTGCGATCGCCTACGATGTTGGTAGAAAATTCAATCCAATCGCGTGCTTTTGTTAGCGGATTGGTAATTGTAGGCGTTGTGGCGACAGATATTGCAGCCCAGACTGGATTCAGTCTTTGGGCAGTTCCACTTAGTGTCGTTGGTGCAATCTGGAGTTACTACCGTCGTCGCGATCGCAATGTGCCAGTAAAGTTCTGCATCGCCATCGGAATGTTAGTGGCATTAGGTGCTTTCTTAGGGCGGTTGTTTGGGGAGTTGAACGATACACGACTCGGTTTGGCAGAGTTATTAATTCAACTCCAGGTACTCCATAGCTTTGATATGCCCCGCCGCAAGGACTTGGGGTATTCAATTGTCATTGGGCTGATTTTGCTGGGGATCGCGGCTACGCTGAGTCAAACTTTAGCGTTTGCACCAATGTTATTGTTATTTTTAGCAATTTCCCTGCCGACTTTAATACTAGATTACCGCTCACGCCTTGGGTTAAGAGAATTAAAAATTAAAAATGAAAAATTAAAAAACAAAAACTCAATTTTAAATTGGAAATTTTTAATTTTTAATTTCTTTCTGATTGTGGTGTTAGGGCTGGCAATTTTTGCCGTTTTGCCGAGGCTACCAGGCTACCAGTTGCGGATGTTTCCCGTAAGTTCTCCAATTGAGGTTAAAGGCAACTTTACAGGGCGTGGCATCATTAATCCAGGATATGTCCACCAAGGTAATGGTAAGGGTGGTGGCAGTGGTAGCAGTACCCTAGAGAGCCAAACTGGCAAACATGGAAAAATTGATAATAACTTTTATTACGGTTTTAATAGTCAAATAAACCAAAACCTGCGAGGAGAAATGACACCCAAGATAGTGATGCGGGTGCGATCGCAAGGTGATAGTTTCTGGCGGGTGCTAGCATTTGACCGCTACACAGGTCAAGGATGGGACATTTCTCGGACAGAACAAGTTCAAACCATCAAGCGATCGCCTTGGTCTTACCAAATTTTTCTTCCAGGAACATATCAAGCTGGTCGCACAAAAGAAGTAGTACAAACCTACACAGTAGTGTCAGAATTGCCTAATCTCATTCCCGCTTTGGCTACTCCTAAGGAAATTTACTTTCCGACACAGATGGTAGCTGTTGATCGAGAAGGTGGGTTGCGATCGCCGATGGAATTATCAGAAGGTTTAACTTACACGGTGATTTCGGACTTACCATACCGCGATCGGACTTTGTTAGGACAAGCCTCAACTAATTATCCACAGAATATTAAAAATTACTATTTGCAAATCCCTCCCCAAATTGCCGATCAAGTCCGGCAACGCACTGAAGAAATTTTAACCGACTACAATCGAGAGCGGGTTGGAAAGTCGGAAAAAACCCTTAATTCCCCCTACGAAAAAGCTCTCTATTTAGCTCAGTACCTGAAACTACACTACAGTATTCCCGAAAATCCTCTTTTACTGCCTTATTTGGGTGAAAACGAAGATTTGGTACTCGCTTTCTTGTTCAAGCACAAAGGAGGCTATCCAGACCACTTCTCGACAGTTCTAACGGTGATGCTACGTTCCATTGGCATCCCAGCCCGGTTAGTGGCAGGGTTTAGTCCAGGAGAGTTTAATCCGTTCACAGGCATGTATGTTGTCCGTAACACCGACGCTTATGCCATGACGGAGGTGTATTTCCCTAAATATGGCTGGTTTGCCTTTGACCCAATTCCCAATCATCCCCTGATTCCCCCCTCGATAGAAGAAACTCAAACTTTTAGTGTTCTACATCAGTTTTGGAATTGGATTGCCAGTTGGTTACCCTCGCCTGTGACAGGTTTGCTCAACAATGTGTTTGGGGCAATATTCAACTGGCTTGCCAGAGGGTTTTCTTGGTTGTTCTCTTTATTTTCTCAAGGTTGGCTGGGCGTGTTAACGGGGTTAATCTTAGCAACTGCACTGGCTTTCTTGAGTTGGCTGAGTTGGGAACGCTGGCGAGAGTGGCGTTTGAACTTTGCGCTTAGGAAATTGCCACCAATGGAAAGCCTTTATCAACAAATGCTTCAGTGGCTAGCTCAAAAAGGTTTGAGCAAACATCCGGCTCAAACACCCACAGAGTATGCCAAAGTCTCATATCAGCATTATTCACCAGTAACTGCTGAGGTAATAGATGAAATTTGCCAAGCTTATGTTAGCTGGCGTTACGGTGGTCATGCTCCTAACTTGAGCCAACTACAACAAAGATGGCAACAGATAAAAAAGTTAGGAATTAGGAGTTAGGAGTACCCCACGGGCGGCACACCACTCGTTACGAATGGAACAAACACCACTCCCCCTCTTCCCCCCATTCCCTAC
>CAZZYE010001245.1:0-2501 GCA_964658145.1 uncultured Stigonema sp. | reverse complement strand
AAAGATTCCAGTCCCAAATACCAGATTATACCGGAAAAACAATCTGTTTAGATACGGACTGGTCAGTCATTGCTCAACACAGTACAGCCAACCCG
The DNA here is from genome assembly GCA_964658145.1 of uncultured Stigonema sp. Lineage (GTDB taxonomy): Bacteria > Cyanobacteriota > Cyanobacteriia > Cyanobacteriales > Nostocaceae > Stigonema. Next base: position 2,406 of record CAZZYE010001245.1, on the reverse strand, counting down.
ATTAGTGGCGTTCAACTCCACAACCTTGCCTACATTATTTATACCTCTGGTTCCACGGGTAAACCCAAGGGAGTAATGATTGAACATCGGTCACTGATGAATTTTGTCATGACCGCCATCCACGAATATGGAATTGATGCAGGCGAACGCATTCTCCAATTTGCGTCTATCTGCTTTGACACATCTATTGAAGAAATCTTTCCAAGTCTATTAGTCGGCGCAACATTAGTGCTACGCACCGAACAGATGTTGCATTCGAGCGATGAATTTTGGCGATGTTGCCAAGAATGGCAGTTAACTGTTTTGGATCTGCCTACAGCATACTGGCATCAGTTGGTGGCGGAACTTAACCCTCAAGACGAACGTATTCCTGCAAGTCTGAGAATCGTGATTGTTGGTGGAGAAGAAGCTCAACGGTCAAAAGTGAAGCATTGGCATAGTAGTGTTGCTCATCTCCCCCATCCACCCCAATTATATAATAGTTACGGACCAACGGAAGCAACGGTCATCACCACCCTACACCACCTCAATTCCTCAGATGCCACCTCTGTTTCTATTGGACGACCCATAAGCAATGCTCAGGTTTATATTTTAGATCAATATCTGCAACCTGTGCCCATTGGAGTTCCTGGAGAACTGTACATTGGCGGAGCCGGATTAGCTAGAGGGTATTGGCAACGTCCTGAACTCACGGCAGAGAAATTTATCCAGAATCCGATTGCTGATGCCACCTGTGACCGACTCTACAAAACAGGGGATTTAGCAAGATTTCGAGCAGATGGCACCCTGGAATATCTCGGTCGAGTTGACGATCAGGTGAAGGTGCGGGGTTTCCGCATTGAGTTGGGAGAAATAGAGACGGTGCTACGTCAACATCCACAGGTGTTCCAAGCTGTCGTCATTGCACGCGTTGACATTCCCGGACAAAAGCGCCTAGTGGCTTACATTGTGCCACACCAACCGCAACCAAGCACCGATGAATTGCGCGATTTTCTCAAGCAGAAGCTGCCTAGTTATATGGTGCCCTCGGCGTTCGTGCTGCTAGAAACGCTGCCCATGACACCCAACCAGAAGGTAGACTACCGCGCCCTACCAGCCCCCGACTTTGATCGCAGTGTCGAAGATAAATTTGTTGCCCCCCGCACACCAACAGAAGAGAAATTAGCAGCAATCTGGTCAGAAATCTTAAAACTAGAAAAAGTCGGCATCCAAGATAACTTTTTTGAACTGGGTGGAGACTCTATCCTCAGCATTCAGATAATTTCCCGTGCCAATCAAGCGGGTATCCAAATTGCTCCCAAACAGCTATTCAAGTACCAAACCGTTGCTGAGTTAGCTGCTGTGGCAGGTATCACTCGCTGTGTCAAAGCAGAACTTGGGTTAGTAACAGGTAAGGTGGTGCTGACACCAATCCAGCAATGGTTTTTCGAGCAGAAATTGTCCGAACCTCATTACTTTAACCAGTCAGCACTGTTGGAAGTGCCACCAGCGTTGACACATGAGCAATTGCAGCAAGTTGTACAACAATTGTTACTGCATCACGATGCTCTGCGTCTGCGGTTTGTGCAGTCAGGGGAATGGCAACAAATCAACGCCGCCGCCTCAGAGATTCTACCATTAAGTGTCATCGATTTGTCACACTTGTCACCTGAAGCACAACAAACAGCGATGAATGCTGCGGATGCTGAACTTCAGGCTAGTTTGAACTTATCTACTGGGCCAATTGTGCGAGTAGCACTGTTTCAGTTGGGCAAAAATCAACCAGGTCGGTTACTGTTCATCATCCATCACTTAGCAGTAGATGGCATCTCTTGGCGAATTTTGCTCGAAGACTTGGCTACCGCCTACCAACAAATTAGCCGTGGCGAAGCTATTAAATTACCACCTAAGACAACTTCCTTCCAATATTGGAGCGATCGCCTCCTAGAGTATGGGCAATCAGACGCGATCGCACATGAACTGGATTACTGGCTGAGTGAGTATAATTTTAATGTTACTCCCTTGCCAGTAGACTATCCTTCAGGTAAAGAGGAAACCACCATTACCTCAACCGCTACTGTGTCACTTTCTTTAAGTGAAGAACAAACCCGCGCCCTATTGCAAGATGTACCCTCTGCCTACAACACCCAAATTAATGATGTGCTGTTGACTGCCCTAGTGCAAAGCTTTGCACAATGGACGGGAGAGCATTCCCTGCTTGTTGACCTTGAGGGTCATGGACGGGAAGACTTGTTTGAGGATGTGGATCTGTCGCGCACTGTGGGTTGGTTTACCACCTTGTTCCCCGTTCGCCTACAGCTTGAAGTTGTTGACCATCTAGGAGAGGCTTTAAAGTTAGTCAAAGAACAACTGCGGCGTATTCCCAACCGAGGCATTGGTTATGGTGTATTGCGATATTTGAAAGAA
>CAZZYE010001244.1:0-2503 GCA_964658145.1 uncultured Stigonema sp. | reverse complement strand
ACTCCCCATTCCCCACTCCCCACTCAACAAGGCTTTGCAACCAAGCAGCTAAGGTGGGGTGAGTCAATTCCAAATGAATCCAACCAGGGGAAACTATTTGGACCTTGAAATCTTCGCTACAGGTTGCCGATAAATGAGAGGCAATGGCACGGGCAACCTCCATAGCTGGAACTTTCTCATATTTTGAGAGCCTTAAGGCTATACCAGAGATATATAAAACTCGACTATTATCTCTACCTTTATATAGATAAATATTTTTATCTATTATGCTAAACAAATGCTTGTTTTCAGTATATATACTGAGTGACATCATCAATTGACGGTTTAGTAACTGCTTAATAGCTATGCTATCGCTAAATAGTATTTTTTTACACACGTAATTCTATCTATTTACCCTTGCATAAAAGAGACAGGTTTTTTAGCATCTGTCTTAAGATATAAAATTTATTTACAAAGGAAAAATGAGAATTGTGCAAATTTTTTTTGAAAGTGGGTAAATTTTACTACCATCATTGTACAGTAAGAAGTATAACAAAAGAAGTAGTGGTTAGCTTTCTACCCAATGGAATGGCTGGCACTGTTAGGTGTTAAGCCTGACCCGCCAACACAAAGACACTCCTTGCACCTTTTGATCACGTCTTTGTCTTCAGCCGAACGCTCTTTGTTACCTATGCAATCTCCATCCTCCTTTTCTGAGGCCTCACGTCCTTTTTTAACTTGGCAACGAATTCTTGATTGGGCTCAAGAACACTATCGCTGCCGCACCTTTAGCAAAGATGAGCGCATTCCAGCCAGACCTGGATTGCTATATTTGGTGCAAAGGGGTGCGATCCGCATGGTCGGAACTGCCCAGGTTAGTGCCACTGCTAGTCAGCTTACGTCTCGACGCATAAACAGAACCCCAGAAGAAGCTTTCTTAGGGTTTGTTGGTGCAGGTCAGCCGTTTGAAATTGTTGCCCAGTCACCATTCACACTCCAGGCTTACGCCCACGTTGACCAAACTGCGGTGCTGTGGATGTACTGGCACGACTTAGACAACTGGCCTCACTTCCGCCGCGAAGTTATGGATGCCTTTAGGTATCAGCACCAGCGCAAACTGCTGTGGCTGAGTGCCTTGGGACAACGACGCACAATTGACCGACTCTTAGGATTCCTCACTTTATTGATTGAGGAATATGGAGAGCCGGCAATGAGCGAAACTGACCCTGATGTGATTCGCGGTTACTGTTTACCCTTTCCCCTCACCCATGCCCAAATTGGCAGTGCGATCGGTTCGACGCGAGTCACCGTCACCCGCTTAATGGGCAAGTTGCGTCAACGCGGCTTAATCCTGACTCAGGGGGATAATCTTATTTGCTTGCCAGCAGAATCAATTAATAGAGCCAGCTAAAACGTAGTTAGTGCTTGCTACTCAGTAGCAGGTGTCAGCGAATTTTGACAAACCCAGCTTGGGAAATCAGTTCCTGTCCCTGCTCTGTCAATAGTAAGTTGGCATAAGCGAACCCTGCTCGCTGCTCGTTTTGAGCATTCTGTTTGACCACCACAAACAGATTGCGCGTAATCGGGTACTTTCCTGATTGGAAAGCCTCAATGTTCAATTTGTTCCGTTTACCAGGACATAAATTCGGGAGGACAAATGGTTCTTGGTAGGGAGCAACGTACTGCCCTTGTGTTCGCCCCAAAGACAAGGGTTTTATTGAACATTGGGGCACAACCTCTGGGGCAGAAGCGTAATAGATGCTACCTGGACTACTAGCCAATTTTTGCAGCGCTTGGGTGGTAGTGGAAACATACTCCACGTTGGGTCCAAAAGCTTGACCGCCCAAGATGTCTTGGGCAAATAGTTCGACGGTACCACCATCAGTGATGCGCCGGGAATAAGCGCGGATCGGGACATTGGGACCACCCAACTGGTTCCAATTCGTTGTTTTACCAGTATAAATAGACCGTAGCTGGTCGATGGTTAGTCCAGGAATATTCAGGTTGGGGTTAACTGCGACTGCCAAACCATCAATTGCCACGGGAATCTCTTTGAGAGCGATTCCTCGTAGTTGGGCGCGTTTTATTTCAAAGTCGAGAATAGGTCGTGAAGATTGGGCAAACGCGAGTTGCCCATCTATCAACGACTGTATGCCGGTACCAGAACCGGGATTACCGCCACTGGGTTCGACATAACGCAGCCGAAACTCTTGCCGCACTGCTTGAATTGCTGGATCAACTGTTAGTCGAATCGGTGCCCAAGAGGTACTGCCTCCGTAGTTGAATAATCCTGTGGGGACATTTTGTATAGAGGCGAAATTCTTGCCGTTAGGTTCTCCGGACGTAGGTTGAGGTGAGTTGTAAGTACTTGAAATGGAATTAGTGGGTTGGGGACTATTGATTTTATTAAGGTCAAGAGGAGATTTTCTGGTAAACCACCAAATGCCGCCAGCTATCAGCCCAACTGTAATAAATAGGGATAATATCAGGATTGGTGTTTCGTTTTTTTGCGACATACCTAATT
>CAZZYE010001243.1:0-2507 GCA_964658145.1 uncultured Stigonema sp. | reverse complement strand
GGGATTTGAAGCCTCTCGTCAGTTGGCGAAAAAAGGACAGGGTAAACGCATCTTATTTTGTATAAATCAGACTTGACAAAAAGACACAGAAGAAAAAATAAAGTGTTTGTGCCAACTTTAGAGCGGTACTGACAAGTAAGGAGATATTCTGAATACTAGTCCTAGTTGCAGATATTCGCTCCTTGCTATTATGGCTAAAGGATTTGGTCCGCCCATTGTCAGACCCCATGAGATGAGAGAAGTCAAAATCCTGCGACGGAGTGTGATGCAGCATTTCCAGCAGATTAAAGACCCGAGAGTGGACAGGACAAAACGGCATAGCTTAATGGCAATCATCACGATGGCAATTTTTGCGGTGCTAGCAGGGGCAGACGGGTTTGTGGCAATCGAAACCTATGGCAAAGCCAAGCAGGAATGGTTAGAGAAGTTTTTAGACTTACCCAATGGGATACCGTCACACGATACGTTTGCACGGGTGTTGGGAGCGTTGGAGCCTCATGAGTTGCAGGAGGGTTTTTTGAGTTGGGTAAGCAGTATCAGTCAGCAACTAGGTGTTGAGTTGATTCATATTGACGGCAAGACGGCGAGGGGTTCTTATGATCGAGAAGAGAAACTGAAAGCACTGCATAGTGTAAGTGCGTGGAGCAGCGAGCATGGGTTGGTCTAGGCACAACAAAAAGTGGATGGCAAATCGAACGAAATTACCGCCGTCCCGATCTTGCTGCGTTTACTCAATCTGAAAGGGGCGGTGGTGACGTTGGATGCGATGGGCACTCAGACGGCGATTGCGATCCAAATTAAACAAGCCGAGGGGGAGTATGTACTGGCACTTAAAGGCAATCAGGGTAAGCTCAGCCAACAAGTCGAGGCTTGGTTTGGGCCTGCAGTTGCCCAGGGCTTTCCAGGGATTGAGTACAGCTATCATGAGAGCGTGGAGGCAGGGCATCATCGCATTGAAACCCGCCAGGTATGGGCGGTGTCGGTCAGCCAATTACCACCGTTGCATCGCCAGAGTCAGTGGCTGGGATTAACCACGGTGGTAATGGTCAAGCGTACCCGCCAGTTATGGAATAAAACCACAACCGAAGTCTGCTTCTATATTAGTAGTCTTCAGGCTGAGGCTGCACGGCACAACCAGGTGATTCGGTCCCACTGGAGTGTGGAAAACAGTCTGCATTGGGGCGGAGTGTCTGCGGGGGAAGCTTCCCCCGCAGAACCTCCTTTGCTTGATGTCACCTTTAACGAAGATGCCAGTCGGATTCGCTCTGGACGGGCGCCAGAAAACCTGGGTCTATTGCGGCGGTTGAGCGTTAACTTACTCAAACGTGAACCCTCGAACCTGAGTCTGGCGATGAAGCGATATAAAGCAGGTCTGGAAAACGAGTTTCTACTGAAAATCTTGGCAGCCAGTACCCCGACCTAAACCATTAATTTACTGGTTTCAATTGTTGCTAAGATCTACGACTTACATCCTCGGGAGGTTCTGCCCAAAATTGGAGAATATCTAGACCAACAATCACGCTTCATGACTCCTATTAAAATCTTACTCAAATTCTGGAGGATTATTTAGAAAATATCTGGATGAGCAATGATTTTTGAGCCAGTTTTTAGTGATTTGGGAACTCACAATTTAGATGCGTTTACCCTGGAAAAAAGGATTTAGGGTAATTATTACCAGTCGAGATGAGGAAAAAGGCAAAACTGCTGCCGAAAAGTTGCAAAATGAAGGATTGGATGTAACTTATTGTTCATTTCTTGGTTCTGCCTGCGGCGTGTGTAACGATCGCCCTCGGGGAAAAACTTTTTGGTTTACTGTTCACTAATACCAAGCTGACGACTCTCTGTCCCACGCATGTGGGGATGTTCCTTCTAAACCTGATAGTGCTAGAGGTATTGAATCTGTTCTGTCCCACGCATGTGGGGTTGATTCACGTAAGCAGATGACTGAAGCCCTTCCAGTAGTATCTGGAGGGGCTTCGTTGCGATCGCAAGCAAGTCTTTTGCGTCAACGCACTAATTCAGGGACAAATTGATTCTCTCGCTCTCTGGTAGTGGGTTATCGCACTGTAAAATAATCCCTCCATGCTTGTACGAGTTCTTGCCTAATATTTCCTGGTATATTTGGTGTATTGAATGTTCCCGTATATCCAAAATAGTAGTAAAGACCATCATTTGTTGCCATATGATCATTACCTGGACTGTCTACATGTCGGCTGAAGTGAATACCTTGATAAAGAGCATTAGCCGCAGTATACACATAATAGACCCAATTCCCAGTGTTATTTTCTCGGCTACCTGTAGTGCTCCAACTGCTCATGTTAGCTAAGGCATCAGAGGGAGAGTTCAAAAAAATAGCACTAATTAAAAAAAATGAAATAACGAATTTAATTCCAAGCTTAATCATAATTTCTCCTTGAAATTACCAAATTTTCTGGTTGAACTTGAGAAAATGCAGTTAAGAAGGCAGAAGTACGAAGGCATTCGTCAGAAGGAATCCCCATAAATAA
>CAZZYE010001242.1:0-2511 GCA_964658145.1 uncultured Stigonema sp. | reverse complement strand
CCATTAGCCATTAGCCACTAACCACTAACTCCTAACTATTTGTGAATTTGATGTAGTATTTCTGGTTGAATTCCGATCGCGTCCGTGTAAGGAGAGAGAAATTCAGCTGGTGATTGAACGTCAGGATTAACAGCGACTGCTTGCTTTAATTCTTCAGTGTTGGCAACTAGCTGTTCTTGGGTCCATTTGTCAAATGATTCCTGTGTCTCTATAACAACTTGTGTTCTCATAGCACCATGATAGGGACCACACAGTTCTGCACAGATAAGCGTATATTCACCGATTTTTGACGGCGTAAAGCGAACTTCGGTTTGCCGACCGGGGATAACATCTTGCTTGAGGCGAAACTCTGGCACCCAAAAAGCGTGGATGACATCGTTCGCTGTCATATTCATTTCTACCTCGCGCCCGACGGGAACGTGCAGTTCACCGGAAGTTACACCAGTTTCAGGGTAGGTAAAAATCCAGGCGTATTGCAAACCTGTGACGTTTACCATCATATGCGGTATTTTGCCTTCATTCTGGGGAGTTGCTCCCAAGCCAGGAGCAACAATGCCTAAGCCAGGAGCATTCCGCAGTTGAGGAATTTGATCGGCATTGCGGACTGCTGCTGTGGCTGGGTCTTGCATTGCCTCATCAGATTTTTCCTGATTGAGGTTGGGTTCTGTACTTGGAGGGGTATCGCTTAAAGTGGCGGCGATCGCAGCCCCAGGCATTTTCATTGCTTGTGGTGTCGCTGGGGAGTTATGGATGGCATGGGGATCGAAGCCACCTATATCGTTGTACACGTCAAAGCTGTAAACAGAAATGCCGAAGACGATAATAGCTGGGATCGCCGTCCAGAGAATTTCTAGCGGTACGTTTCCATAAACTGGCGCACCGTCTGCATTGTCACCAGCACGTTGCCGATATCTAAAGGCAGAGTAAATTAAAATACCTTCCACGAGGAGAAATATACCAGCGGAGACGGTCATCATTGTGTTGAACAGACCATCCACTAAAGTGGCTTCATCTGAGGCTGCTGTTGGCAAAAGACCATGGTTTTGACCGTACCAAAGGCTGACTAGGGTCAGCAGGATGCCAATTAGTAATGTCCAGATCGAGTTTGGAATTTTCACGGTTTATAAAGTTAACGACTTTACTACGTTGGACAGATCTGCTTACTCACTTACTACAGTAGTGCAGTCAAAAAGACATGTGGTGTAAAGGCGCGAAATTTTTATGAATTTTTTGGCTGATTTTCTCATAAGGAGCAGCAGTGATTTGTCAGATGTGCCTAACGATGGATGTCTCTAGTGATTGAGTAGGTCTGGAATATAAGTGATCGAAGACTGGCATCACAATTAGCCATGCCCCATAACTTAAAAAATCCCTAAAGCTTCAACCTAAAAGTAGCCAGGTTGATTCACAGTATAGTGAGAGTCAGTCTACAACCTAGTCTTTACGCTAGGGTGGAGATGGGTCGGACAAGAAATTTTGGAACTTTGACAGCTCACTAAGAGCGTGCAAAAGGTATCGTTCATGAGCGAATTTGTCCTAGAACAACAAGATGTAGAGGCTGCACAGCAGCAAAAGCCAAAGGAACGAATTCGTCGCTTGGTGTGGAGAATGTGTTTAGCCACTTTGATTTTAATGGCAATCGGCAGTGCCACCCGCGTGATGAATGCTGGACTTGCTTGTCCAGACTGGCCTTTGTGCTATGGGGAACTGGTGCCAACTAAGCAAATGAATTTTCAGGTGTTCCTAGAGTGGTTTCACAGGTTGGATGCGGCATTGATTGGTGTCAGCGCGATCGCACTTGTAGGATTGTCTTGGTGGCATCGTCAAGTGTTACCCAAATGGCTTCCTTGGGCATCCTCATTTGCTCTGTTTTTAATTGTCTTCCAAGGCGTTTTAGGTGGACTCACTGTTACCGAACTTTTGCGGTTTGATATCGTTACCGCCCACCTAGGAACAGCGCTGTTATTTTTCACGACTTTACTAATTATTGGCACAGGACTCATTCCCTATCAGGGAACAGGAACTGTTGGTAAGTTGCCGATTCTTGGTCTAACGGCATCTGTTTTGGTTTATTTACAAAGTCTGTTAGGTGCTTTAGTCGGGTCTCGCTGGGCGCTACACCAATGCTTTGGCATCTCCCAGCTTTGTAATGTTATGTACAGCCATATCGGTGGCGTCGTACCGCCAACAGTGGTGACCTTGGCAGTAGTCATTGTCTCCTGGCGCACAAGTGCACTCCATCCAGCTTTGCGGCAACTGGCAAATATGGCTGGTGGACTGTTGATTTTACAAATCCTGTTAGGAGTTGCCACTTTCCGGTTACACCTTCAAGTTGAGCCACTCACTGTTTCTCATCAAGCTGTAGGAGCCGCTTTGCTTGGTACTTTGGTTGTATTTACAGTTTTAGCACTGCGCGACCGAACCACTAACCGTGACAACGCTTACGCCATTAGTGTCACACCCACTGCTATTAGTGAATAGGGCGCAGAAAAATTTAATTGTTAATTGTTA
>CAZZYE010001241.1:0-2514 GCA_964658145.1 uncultured Stigonema sp. | reverse complement strand
GGGAAAGAATATTTTCATTGCTTGGTGGTGAAATTTTTTTCATTGCGACTGCCTCTAATGGCTGGTCAGGCAACTGTTTTAAATCAGAATCTATACAAAGGCGTTGTATGCTCTCTGGCCAATCTAGGGTGGCGTCAATTCGGGGCTGGGTCAGCACCAAGTGGACGAGTGAATGTTGCAAAAGATACCAGCGGCGCTCAGTTGGAAGTCCAGGATCTATCGGCACATAAGCAGCACCAGCGGCAAGGATGCCCAAGGCAGCTACAACTTGCTCCCACCCTTTCTCCATCACAATCGCGATCAGTTGGTTAGGGTGCGCGCCCAGTTGTTGCAGTTGATGTCCTAGCTGAGTTGCGCGAGTGCCTAACTCTTGATAGGTTAGGGTGCGATCGGCGGTAATTATAGCCGTTTGCTGTGGACGCCTTGACACTTGCTCAAAAAACAAGGTATGGAGTAAAGCAGCTTTTGGAATTGGTGTATCAGTGGTATTAACAGCTACTAGTTGCTTCAACTGTGCTGGTGGCAGTAGTTCTCGCGTCGAGGAACTCCACAGTTCGTCCGACTGCGCCAGCCCCTCCAAGAAATGGCAGTAAGCCCCAAACATATCGTCTAGAAGACCTTCAGGGAAGAGTTCTTCTACCACATCCCAGTTAAACACTAATGCCCCTTGAAGTTCCGTGACTTGATGATCCAGCCAAACTTGTGGTGTTTGGCTGATGCTATAGACCTCTTCTCCCAAAAAATTGAATTCTAAATCTCCCTGAGTGGAAGAATTTAAACCTAAAATACTGGTAAAAACTATTGGCATAACTGCAGTTAATCCGGTTTTTCGGCGACGAACCAATTCCCGCAGTACCTGCACTCCACTGATATGAAGATGGTCTAAGTCTTGCAGAAATTGCTGCTGTAGTTGCAAAGCACGAACAGTAAATGTATTTTGGGTTGAATTGTCTACTGCTAATAGATTTGTATTGGTAAAATCCCCAATAATTTGATTGACCTGAGGGTGGAGGGTCAGACGCTCAAAAACAGTCAGATTGATAGTAAACTGAGGATTGAGGCTCCACACTGTTAAAACTTCGGCAAAAGCAGCAAGCAATACGGCAGAAGGAGTTAAACCTGCATTTTTAGATCGCTGCTTTAGTTGCTGCCAGATATTAGGTTCGAGTTGAGCGCGGAGGCGTTTGAATCGATACTCTTTTAGCTTATTAGGGAAATAAGCTAGAGGTAATTCTGGTGCTGGGGGTAAAGTATCTAAACGGCTGAACCAGTAATCCTGCGATCGCTTTACCAATTCTGGATCTTGCAAAGCTCTCTTATTAATGACATAGTCCCGAAATGATAGTTCTAGTGGCGGCAAGAAAAGCTCAGGATTCTGGTAAAATTTATTCCACTCTTGAAACAGAATCTGGATGCTGCGAGCATCCATCATCAATAAATCTATATTAATGTGAAGTCGGAAGCGCTGCTTGTCAAAATAAGTAGCTCGAATATCGAACAATGGCCACTGATCCGACGGTAACACTTGATGGGATAATTTTTGGCGAATGGCTTTTAACTGAGTGTCTAGTTCTTTGCTTTCGAGTCCTCGCAGATCCAATATTGAAATTTCATAGGCTGGAACATTTTCTAAAACTTGTTGCTCTCCTGTAGGCAGCACTACTGCCCGCAGCATATCATGGCGATCGATTAATTTCTGCCAAGCTGCTGAAAGCTGTGACAAATTTAAATTGCTAACTTCAAATTCAATGTAGCCATTAATGGCTACGTTGCCTAACTCAAATATGCCACTGCGCCCCACCCAATAGGCTTGCTGGATGTCGGTTAGAGCAAAAGGTTGGTATCGTCTGCTAGGATCTGGTTCAATGACTGGTAGAGATGTAGCATTTGTATCGGAAAGAAGTAGCAACTGCACGAGATCTAGTTTATGGTTTGCGAGTGAGTTACGCAGTTCTGGTGTTAATACTCCTTTTGGTGCTTCTATATTTAATTGGTCGTTTTCTACCCATAGTTTTACACCCAGTTTGTGGAGTTCGGTTAAGAGTTCTTTTCTGTTCATATGGGAATTGTATTTGAGTTGTGAATCTGAGATTTTTTTTATGAACCGCAGAGGACGCAGAGAACGCAGAGTAAAGAAGAGAAGAGAAAAACGAGAGTGGGAGGTAAGCATTCAGCCTTCAGCCCTTCGGGTGACGCTCGTTCCTCGCTACCGCTTCGAAGATCGCCAGTTGCCTGCGGAGGGTTTCCCTCCTTCAGCACTGGACTCACTATCAGCTATCAGCCTGCTGACTTGTGAGAGATAGAGTTTTGTCACCTATATTTACAAAATTCTTTTCATAGCTGACTGCTGACCGCTGATAGCTGAATGCTTACAGTGGGAGTTACTCACGAACCGCCATAAGATTACCGTTCTTCTTCTCTTCTTCTCTTCTTTCTTCGCGTACTTCGCGTCTAGCCTTCGGCTTCTGCTTTGCAGTACGCGGTTCATTCAAATAGGTATTCTTCGAGCGGTTC
>CAZZYE010001240.1:0-2515 GCA_964658145.1 uncultured Stigonema sp. | reverse complement strand
GATCTCAAGGGGTTGAAAATATTGTAAAAGGCGAAATGCTAGCAACCCATTCAGAAAAACTAAAGGAAACAGCAGTGTCAAAATTAGCCATTGAAGTAGTTTCTGAAGAGAAAATGTCATCTTTATTTAAGAATTATTGTTATTTTGAATATCTCAAATCTTACACCAGTTCGATGAACCACCCGAAATTAATTTGCGCGGATCATAACTCATAACGCCCAAACCAGAGCGCATAGGACGGGAAATACGCAGTCTCTACTCAGATCTCCGTGAAAGCATTGAATTGCTCTTCGTTGATCCGCCCTGCTTGATACAGAGTTTCTACAATTTCCGAAACTCCCAAAACTGAATGACCCTGATAACCATTTTCTCGTAACCTATCTTTCACACCTTGTTCATGATCAATCAGCACCACAATATCATCAACATTTAATCCGGCAGATTTCAACTTTTCTGCTCCTTCCATGGCACTTTTGCCACTGATCAGAATATCATCAACCACCACAACCTTTTCACCCCTGTTGAAGTCCCCCTCAATTAGTTTCCTAGTTCCATGTGCCTTCACTTCTTTGCGGGGAAAAATCATGGGACAATTGAGACGCAACGATAAACCAGTAGCAGTCGGCAAAGAACCGTAGGGAATACCTGCTATCCTATCAAAATTAAGGGTTTTCAAAATATCCTCATAAGCACCGAGAACTTGATTAAAAATTTGGGGCGTGGAAATGATTTTGCGTAAGTCGATGTAATAAGGAAATGTAGCTCCTGATGCTTGGACAAATTTGCCAAACATAATGCAGCCAATGTCATAAAGTTGTAAAATTAATTCTTGATAAGGATGCTGATTCAAAAAACAAACATCAGGTAACCACACAGAACAACTGGAAGCATCACGGATAATTTCAGTTCTTGCTTGATTAACTTCCTCTTGCAAAGACTGGACTTGCTTTGATAAATCTTCCCCTGCCAAAATATCTTGAGGAACAGGAATCAACAGACCATCACCGCTCGCAGTCAGACCAGCTGCTAATATTTTCGTAAAGTTGCTACCCTCTGCCCAGATGCTACGAGCCATGATAATTCGCTCAGGAGCAACTGTACGAATACGCGCCAAAATATCGGGCTTTGTCGTTCCTACTTCCAAACCTAATTGTTCTGGAGTTCCCCAATTTTTTGATTCCTTTGCCACCAGTAAATAAAGCGGTAATTCGGTGGGATTTGTCGGATATTGCTGGAAAGTTACGGCAGCAGGATTAGAAGTACAACACAAAACAAACACTGCCTTTCCAGGATAAACTAAAAACGGAGCTACCTGGTCTTGTCCTGCGTAAGAACTCACAGTAATTGCATCCACACCCCATTCTGCAAACACAGTACGAGCGAAGATTGTACTTGTGTTTAAGTCACTGTGTTTGGCATCTAAAATAATTGGAATGTGGGCAGGGATATTTGCTAGAGTTTGTTGTAGCAGTTCTAAACCAGGGATGCCCAAAGCTTGGTAAAAACCAAGGGTAGGCTTATAAGCACAAACTGCATCAGATGTTTCAGAAATGATAAATTGCAACCAATCCCACAAACCAGTGATGATATCAGAAGAGGAGTAGCGGCTGGGCATGATCTCTGGATTAGGATCAAGACCTACAAATAGTAAACTTTGATTTTTGGCGATCGCTCCATTTAATTTATCAAAAAAATTCATAAATTATTTTGAAAATATTATTATAAACAGATGAATCATAAATAACAAGTAGGTAAGTAGTGAAACGTAACGCACCATTTCTAGTAACATGGTAATGGTGCGTTACGGCTGTCGCCTAACGCACCCTACACTTTTCTTGATTACCATAACAACTGTACGGGCGAACGGCCGTTCGCCCCTACCAACAACCAACATCTCTTACCAAAACATCGATTCAGTCAACTCCTCGCCCCCGGCATTACGTCCTAACCGCGAGTGAACTACTGTAAATAATATCACCATCGGCACTGAGGAGAAGTGAACAATTCGTAGTGCTTGCCAACTGCCGAATATACTCACAATCCAGGAAAATTGAGCAGGTTTGTACATTCCTATTCCTGTAAATATCGCTAGCAGCAAGATAGGAATAATAGCTGTATAGGCAATGCGATGCCAAGCATAAATTAGGCGCTGAGAATTTTTACTTTTTTGCAAAGCCCTCAAGTCATTGACACCCACAAATCGATGTCGCCAGCGTCGGGTCATTAAAACGTAAATTCCGTACCACAAAAGATTCAACGAAAATAACCACATAGCAGCAAAATGCCAGTGTCTACCTCCTGCCAGCCAACCGCCTAACGTAAATATGGGAGGAATATGCATTCCCTGACGTCCACCAAAAACAGGGTTAGCGTTGTAAATTTGTAGTCCACTGGTAAGCATGATAAACAAGCTAACGATGTTACAAAAGTGAAAAATCTTAGATCCTATTGCTTGGGTTGGTAACTTGCGAGTTTTAGAGCGAACGGTTGAAGCCATAAATTGCTAATTGCTAAT
>CAZZYE010001239.1:0-2524 GCA_964658145.1 uncultured Stigonema sp. | reverse complement strand
AATCACTCTAACAAGTTCAATTCCGCCAGGGATGGGATAGTAAAAGAGACGGTATTTCCCCACGGGAAAACTCCTGAGCGAGGTTCTTAATTCCTCACGTAATTGCCCCATTTGAGGCGATTCTGACAGAAGAATAAGCTTTTCATTGACAGCGTTTATTAACTGGTCAGCTGCGGCTTGATTGTTCTGAGAGATATAAAGCCAGATTTCAATGAGGTCTTCTTGAGCCTCAGGTGATTGAATAATACGTCCCATGCGTTAATTATCGCGCTTTTGCGCCAGTCTTTTTCTGCCTTCAGCTTTTATCTTCTCGGCATCAAACGGAATGCCTTCACCCCGTTCAAGCTGATTAATTCCTATTTGAATCTCATGGCGGAGTTCCTCAAGCCTAAGCTTGCGTAGGTATTCCCGTTCTTTAAGCAGTCGCAGACCCTCACGGAGCACCTCGCTTTGGGATTGATAAAGTCCACTGGCGACGAGTTCAGCCACAAATTTATCTAATTTTTCGCCAAGATGTACATTCATTGCCGCATCTGTTGGTAACGTGCCTCTGTTACTCATGTTGCAACAACTAACAAAACTTGTCAATTTTTGTTAGCTCCCTTCGCCAATGACATTAAATGCCGCTCATGGACGGGGATGAGGATATTTTCGCTCTTGTGTTAACATTGCACTTCGTAACGCGGTTGCTTTGTCAAGTTGTTGCTGCTGTTGTTTTCTGACGCACTCATTGCCCCATGCTAAAAAATGCCGAAAAGTTTGAGTTGGTAACTCTATTTCCGCTGTTAAAGGCGTGACAAAGTAGTGTTGTTAATACACAAAATAATTTATTTGTCAATTAGTATTATTAATTGTAAAGTTATATTAACTATTGACGTTTTATGAAATGTCTCTACACGCATAAAACACGTTCCTTCGCATGATTTATACAAGAGTTGACAGGCAACAATCAGAATGTGTAAAAATCCACTATGCAATATCAGGTTTTTGTACAAAGTCGTTTGGACAGCAAATACATTGCATCTGTAGTAGGTATACCCAATTGCACGGTTGAAGGTAGTACTAGAGAGGAAGCCATTGCTAAAGCTAAGGTTGTTTTAGAGGAACAACTAGCAAATGGGGAATGGGTAACGATATCTGTCAATTCTAGCACTCGCCCTAACGAAATTCCATCGCCAATGAAATATGCAGGGATATTTGCCGACGATCCAACATTTGATGATTTTATGGAAAAACTAGCTGTAATTCGTAAAGAAGCCAATGCTACAGAAGATGAGTGATGGCGATTTACGTTTTGGATACGGATCACCTAACTCTTTACGGACGAAATCATCCAATGGTGATTGTGCGAATTAGAGCCATTCAAGAGCCACTAACCACAACTGCTATTAATGTAGAGGAACAGTTACGCGGTCGTCTAGCTCAAATTGCTGAAGCTAAAGACAGTACAGTTTTGGCAGGAGCATATCAACGGTTGGTAGAGACGGTCTTGATGTTGTCAGAATTTAATATCCTTGCTTATAATGCCAAGTCCCAAGAGATTTATCAACAAATGAAAACACAGCGCATTCGTGTTGGGACTCAAGATTTACGAATTGCCTCCATTACGCTTGCCCATAATGGTATTTTGCTAACCAGAAACCGACGAGACTTTGAAAAGGTTCCTGGATTAGTGATTTAAGACTGGTCAATTTAGGGGAGAGACATCATCAAATGAAACTCTCATTACGTCTGTGTGAAGTGCCACTTCATTGTTTGTTAATTATTTCTTGATCCAAAGATTTGCCGACAATTTCCCGAATTTCCTCTGTTCCTGGATAAGGTTGAGTAGCAGGTAATGCACCGTAAAATTCGCTCAGTCGTTTTTTGGCTGATGTATCAACTTTTTGAACGCGGAATTGGAGAAATTCAATAAAGTCAGCTATAAGTTGAAATTGTTCTTCACGCTCGCTTGTCTATTTCCAGTTTGATACTTTCTTTAGTTGCCATTACTCTCCTGCCTCGTTGCAGTTTAGGATTATCTGGATATTTTTTATTTTACATTGTGAGTATCGCACTCATTACCCCAGAGATGCCGAAAAGCCAGTTTCCTACCGATTTTGTACGCTAGTACACATACTGTTAATTTCAGCATCAGCATCATTAGGGTTAGTTTTAAAATACTCACGGATAAACGCGCACCCTTCCCTGCGTAAATAATCAAAATCCCATCTCCACAGTCTCACCGTGTTGTCAGCACTAGCAGAAGCCAGCATTTTACCATCCGGGCTAAAGCTGACACTCCAAACATAGTTTGTATGCCCGATGAGGGTTTTGATTTCTTGACCTGTGGTGGTATTCCACAGTTTCACCGTGTTGTCACCACTGGCAGAAGCGAGCATTTTGCCATCCGGGCTGAAGCTGACGCCATGAACCGCGCTTGTATGCCCAATAAGAGTTTTGATGACTTGACCTGTGGCAGTATTCCATAGTTTCACTGTGTTGTCATAACTTGCCGAAGCCAGCATTTTGCCATCCGGGCTGA